>NZ_JANEWH010000212.1:0-5046 GCF_028069715.1 Kluyvera sp. Awk 3
AATAAGGGCAGTGTAGAGTGGTTTATTATTCAGAAAAATAGTGAAAAATGTTCATCACTATTATTAAATTAGTAACAATGGGGCGATGACAGAAAAGGGGCGTGTACTATGCAGATGAATCTATTTGAAAATATTAAAATATTTATCGAAATCATCGATTCCGGCAGTTTCACTCAGGCCGCAGAAAACCTGCAAATTCATCGTCCCGCTGTGACCAGAGCGGTACAACAGCTGGAACAACATAGCGGGGTGCGGCTGCTGCAACGTACCACGCGCCGCATCTATCTGACGCCGGAAGGCGAAGAGTTTTATCGGCGCAGTAAGCCACTGCTGTCCCAGGCCGATGATTTACTGGAATCCTTTTCACCGGACCGGCCGCTACATGGTCAGTTGCGCGTTGATATGCCCATTGCCTTTGCACGCCTGGTCGTCGTACCTAAACTGCAGGAATTCTATCAAGTTCACCCGGATCTCGAGATTATCCTGAGCAGTAGCGACGTGCGTCGTGACATGCTGCGTGACGGTCTTGACTGTGTGCTACGTGTAGGAGAGCTAGACGACGGAGACTATGTGGCTCGCCCATTGGGAACCGTGAAAAGAATGACCTGCGCCAGCCCACACTACCTCGCGCAATACGGCACGCCAGAAACCCTTGCCGACCTTCAGCATCACCATGCCGTGAACTGGATTATCAGCAACGATCGCGAAGTGATTCCCTGGCACTTTGTGACACCGGCAGGCATTGAAGAGATCACCTTGCCGGGCAAACTGATCCTCGATAACTCAGAAGTGTACATTGCGGCAGGCCTCGCCGGGCTTGGCCTGCTTCAGGGGATGAATTTCTTCTTACAGCCGTATATCGACAGCGGCCAATTGGTGGAGGTGCTGCCAGACTTCCCGTGCCCGTCGCGCAAACTGTCGCTGCTTTACCCTCATCGCCATTTATCGCATAAGGTGAGGGTGTTTGCCCAATGGCTGGAAGGGTTGCTGGGCTGCCTGCGTTAATGGCTTAGAGAATGCCTTTGTGCGCCACGTAATAGAGCAGCATAATCGTTTTGCCATCAACAATTGCGCCGCTATCAATGGCGGCCAATGCTTCGTCAAAGGCCATCTCCAGTACTTCAATATCTTCGCCTTCCGCTGCCAGGCCGCCGCCGGTGCTCACTTTATCCCGAGCGGTATACTCCGCAATAAAAAAATGCAGTTTTTCAGTCACGGAGCCCGGGCTCATAAAGGCCTCTAAAACCTTCTGCACGTTGGCAAGGCGAAAACCGGTTTCTTCTTCGGCTTCCGCCTTAATACGGCTTTCCGCATCCATATTGTCCAGCAATCCCGCTGCCGTCTCGATTAAATACCCTGGATAGCCGTTCATGTAGGTTGGAAAACGGAACTGGCGGGTGAGAATCACCGTCCGACGTTCGCGATTGTACAGCAGGATCGTCGCGCCGTTACCACGGTCATAGACTTCGCGACTTTGCCGTTGCCATTCGCCGTTCTGCCGCTGTAGCTCAAAAGTATATTTTTTTAGCACATACCAGTCATCTGAGAGGGTGTCTGTCTTGATAATGCGTATTTTTGCGTTTTTTTCGTGCACAGGGGTTTCTCCATTGTTGAAAAACCATCATATACGGCACATTCGTGCATTATCAAGATAATTCATGCATTCGACACGGCTGACACATTTCGTTGGCTATCGAAGTATTCAACGTTTTCAAACGCTACAGTGGCCACCTCAATATATGTAGGAGGTTGTGATGATTGCCGTACTGTTTGAAGCACAAGCCGTAGCCGCCCACCAGAGCCGATACCTGGCGCTGGCCGCCGAACTGCGGTCCGAACTGGAAAAGGCCCCCGGATTTATTGCCATTGAGAGATTTCAAAGTTTGTCGACAGAAGGCAAAATTTTGTCGTTATCCTGGTGGGAAGATGAAGAGTCTGTTCGGGAATGGAAGCAAAATGCATTACATGCGGCCGCGCAACAAGAAGGAAAGCAGACCCTCTTCAGTGACTATCGTATTCGTGTCGCACAGGTCATTCGGGAATATTCATCCGATCAACGAGGGCACGCGCATCATGTATGATATTCATGTTATTTTGCGTGCTTGCCCAGGTGAACTGTCAAGATTAGGTACGACTCTGGGGCAGCACGGTATAGGCCTGGAAGGCGGCGGTGTTTTTACCGCAGGCGAGGTAGCGCATGCTCATTTTCTGGTCTCAGAGGGCGAACGGGCGCAACAGGTTCTGTGCGATGCCGGGATTCAGGTTGTTAGCGTTACCGAGCCATTGATTCGTCAACTCAAACAAGAACGACCCGGTGAATTAGGTGAAATCGCTCGCGTGTTGGCTGAGCAGGGTATTAACATCCTCGTACAGTACAGCGACCATGATAACCACTTGATTCTACTGACCGATAATAACCAACTGGCAGACAGTATCACTAAATCCTGGAGTGTGAATTTGTCATGAAGTTGCTTGAAGCAAAGCAGGAACTCGATGATGGCGAAGTTCTGCAACATGCGATGGCGGAGGTGGCAGCCGCCATCGCGGATCCCTCACGGGTTAGCATGCTTTGCGCGTTGATGGATGGGCGGGCGTGGACAGCAACGGAGCTGAGCGCGGTGGCGGATATTGCGCCATCAACCGCCAGCGCACATCTGAATAAGCTATTGAGCGGTCAGCTAATTAGTTGCCTGTCTCAGGGGCGACATCGTTATTACCGGTTAGCAGGGCGAGGAATCGCCTCGCTGCTGGAAACGTTGATGGGCGTGTCGATGGCAAGGACGCCGCAGGTCAAAACCAGTGCACCTGTTCATCTGCGTAAAGCGCGGACATGCTACGATCATTTGGCGGGAGAAATCGCGGTCGAGCTATATGCGTTTATGACGGAAGCGGGCTGGTTTATCCCCGAAAAGGAGTCATTATCAGCGACCGGAATCACTCGATTTGCCAAGATAGGCGCGGTGCTGGCGCCTCGTTCCAAACGAAAAGAAGCCTGTGGCTGTCTGGACTGGAGCGAACGACGAATGCATCTTGGCGGTAACGCCGGGGCAGCGCTGCTGAAGGCCTTCGAACAAAATGGCTGGATTGAACGTGTACCGGGTTATCGGGAGGTGCGTTTTACTGGCCCCGGAGAACAGGCGCTGTTCCATTTCTTTAATGTGAAGCTGAAATAACGCCATTGCGCTGTCGAATATTAATAAGCTATGTTTGGACTTTATTTTACGGACATCGCCGATGAATATTCGCATTCCCCCTAAATTATCTCCTGGTGATTTAATTGCTATCACAGCGCCTTCATCCGGGGTGCCTGAACATCTTCATCCGAGATTAGAACTGGCTATTCAGCACTTACGCAACCGGGGATATCAGGTCATTGAAGGGGAATGTCTACGACAGCAATTTAAAAATAAAAGTGCGGATAAACTCCTGCGCGCACAAGAATTGATGTCTTTTCTCGCGGCGCCGGAGGTGAAGGCTGTTATGCCGCCATGGGGCGGTGATTTAAGTATGGAGCTGCTTGAACTAATTGATTTTACACAGTTAGCGTATCTTACCCCAAAAAGTTGTAATCCGCAGCGTTCAGCGGTTCTCGCGTAGCCATGGAGTAATTGTCACGCCGGCTAACAAGCCCTCAGGGCTGAGCATTCGGGTTACCGTCTGGCCCCAGGGCTCTTTACGATTTGCGACTAACAGGCGATAACCCTGGCGTTGTAGGACATCAGTCGCGATATCGATATTCTCGACTTCAAATTCAATCCAGCCTTGAGGTACAGGAATATCATCTGGCCATATTGCCGAGCCGAAGCAAGATTGAGCCGCCTGGGATAAGGGCCACAGTGCGAAATGTTTCACGCCGTTTAGTTCATCAACATCCGTCAGCAGATAATCGCCGTTGCCGTCCATATGTTTTAACGGCAGGTTAAGCGCGTCGACGTAAAATGATTTGCTGCTTTGTGTATCGCGGGTGACAGGACCAAAGCCGGCGACAAACAAAACATTCAGAGCGGGTAAACCGGGAACCATACTTCCTCCTGAAGATACCGTGAACAATGCGGACATATCGTTAATTTATACATCAGGGGGTAACGAGGCAATGGCGGGTTCAGATTTGGTGATGGTCAACGCAGTATGGCGAGGATTTGAGCGGCGCAGTGAGCAAGATAATCATAACCACAAAATGCTGGATTCTGCCTGACTTCATGTTAGTGCGCATAATGTATATTATGTTAAATGGCCTACGATGGTAAAAAACTTCATATCTCTCCATTGCCTTTCACGAAATCAACAGGTTAACGATTTCTAACATCCCTCCCATTTCTTGCGTTAGGTGTAGAGTTCATTTACTTCATGTCCGCATTAACAATAAGGTTATCTATGTACTCGCTCAACCAACTAGTTGCCATCAACCACAAACGGCAATGGATTCTGATGGACACGGAAACCTGCTTACCGTTGTTGTACCCACTCAGATATCACATCGATCATTTGGCTTTTACAAGGGCTGCATTGTTTTGGTGGTAGGTTTGTTTAAAGTCTCACCATGGCCCTTCCTTTCCACTGGCAATCAGTTGGTAGACCTGGAAACGCCTGCTGATTGGCTGATCTGGTTCAATGAGCATGCAGCGCAGATTCGTGCTGACGTTGGTGAAAGTCGCCAGAGTTAGCTCCCGGCGCTGAGATACTGGTGAACATTTAAAACGCATTACTGGCGCAAGATATTGCCAATGCAATATCTAATCAATGAAACTGTCTTCTCAGCAGAGCCCAATGATTCAACAGACACTATCTGTTGAATCATTTATTCTAGAGCAGTCTGCTAACAAGAAAAAGACGATTGCAAGGACTAACTAATAACCAGTATAGACTCGCGACAATTGTTTACCCATAAGCGGTTAAATTAATCCGTTACAGACTCTATAAGCAAACCAAGTGCTATATTTAATTTCTCAGCCAACTCCGGTCTTGGTGGATTACACGCCCGGAGAAAATGCACAGCCTTCTGGATTGAATTTATTAAATCATTTTTGTGTTTTGCTACTTCTGTAT
>NZ_JANEWH010000213.1:0-4985 GCF_028069715.1 Kluyvera sp. Awk 3
TTATCATAGTGCTTTTTTTATGAAAAAATGATCGTTTTTGTCGTTGTTCGATTATGTTTTCATCACAATTGAATCATGATTTTTATCGTATCTCTGAGTACTATTACGTCATGATTGATGGGCTCGATGTCTATCATTTCTCACAGGATCATAAAACTAATTATGCTGGAAAAAAAACAAAACAATAATTCTGCGCGAAAAGTTGTAATTCGTTTGATTAATGGTTCGCTACGCGGGTGTGAGTTCACGCTTACGGCCGGGAGAACCGTATTCATCGTCTGTCATGCAGATGATATTAAGCAGCAACACCAGGGAACCCTCACCCCCGATAACACGATTTACATCCCCTGTAGCGTACCATCGCCCAATTTTGAAATCTTTGTGCCAGAGGATAAAGATAAGCTTCTTGTTTTACATGTATTTGACATTGATGGTGCGACTGAACAAGAAATTTCTGCGAACAAATTAATTGCTATCGGTGAGCAGAAGATCTGTTGGAGAGATGAAAAGGATGCTTTTGCCGACGATTTGTTAACCGATTATATTCATCAACAGTCACATGATGATGCTGAGCAAAATGATGATGTCAGAATGACCACCGGTAAAAGCCCTTGGTGGAAATTGGCTGCAGCTTTCGTCATTATTGGC
The DNA here is from genome assembly GCF_028069715.1 of Kluyvera sp. Awk 3. Taxonomy (NCBI): domain Bacteria; kingdom Pseudomonadati; phylum Pseudomonadota; class Gammaproteobacteria; order Enterobacterales; family Enterobacteriaceae; genus Kluyvera; species Kluyvera sp. Awk 3. The sequence goes on from NZ_JANEWH010000213.1 coordinate 649, forward strand.
TGCGTCTCCGCTGCCGGATACTCTTACCTGAACGAAACTCAGCGTCAAATTACTTCAGTTGCTGAATTTCTGGATAACAAGGTAGGCGACTACCATATTATCTATGGTAAGGACAGTATTATCTACATCCTCTCTGAAAGTGAAAGCGCGGCGCAATGGGCCATTCAGAGTATGATTCGAACGCCTTCGCCTTACCGCACTAAGATCTTGACAACCGACAATGAAGCACAGCGAATCGGCACATGGATAGAAAGCAACTGGCCACAGGTCAAGCTTCATCGTGTCAGACTTGATTATCCCGAGCATCCTATTATTGAGGTTAGTGCGGAGCGAACGAAATTATCTCCAGCGGAAATGAAGAGGTTTACTGATTCGATCGCCAAAAATATTAATTATGCTTCTGATATCTCAGTTAAGAGCATTTCTGACCAAAGCATTCGCCGCCAGGCTATCGATGGCCTCGAAAAATTGTCGCTCTCTTTTACAGAGGTAAAAAATAGCAACAGCGTGACGTTGGTTATTCGTGGAGCACTCGACGATGGTGAGCTTGAAAGATTAAAAACATTTATTACTCACTACTCCCAAATATGGAAAGGAGAGTATGTGCAATTTGCTATGGAGCTTAAAGATGATTGGCTGAAAGGTAAATCATACAAATATGGAGATCGCGGATATGTGAAGTTATCTCCGGGACATTGGTATTTTCCACGCAACATAAAAAAGGAACTATGAAATGAGTGATGTTAATTATGCAGAATCTGCCAGCTGGGATGGTTTTTTATCTGAGATGTCTGGATCGTTCGATACTGGTGTCGTAAATCTGAACACTGAACTGGAGGCCGCATTAGAATCGTTGACAGCCGATCCTTCAAACCCTGAGCTTTTGGCTAAATATCAGTCACGCTTATCAGAATATACACTTTATCGTAATGCACAGTCCAACGTGGTTAAAGTATATAAGGATGTGGCTTCAGCAATTATTACTAACTTCCGTTAATATGAGATTAATGTTATGAACTTTATTGTTAATCCTATAGAGGCATTCGCTGAGCAATCAAAAGACATCTCAATGGCAGATCCAACCTCTGTCACGTTGGAAGCTCGGATGATTCAGGCCTATGCCAAAACCTCAACATCATTTGAAGCTGAACAAAATGATGTGATCAATCGATTACAACAATCGAAAGTGACATCGGACCCTGCAGAGTTATTCAAGTTACAGCAGCGCACGTCAGATTATAACCTGCAAGTTTCTATGATCAGTACCTTAACTCGCAAAGGCGTCAGTGCGGTTGAAACTCTACTACGTTCCTGATAATGAAAAAATCATATTTATTTTTGCCATTAACAGTGTTGCTTCTTACCGGCTGTAAGGAAGAGCAATTACTCAAAGGTCTTGAGCAAAATCAAGCTAATGAGGTTATTGCTTTGTTGCAGCGGAATAACATCATGGCCGAGAAACTGAGCACGGCTAAAGAAGGTTTTGCCGTTTCTGTTAATGCCCGGGATTTTGCCGCTGCCGTTGATCTTATGGCTATGTATGGTCTACCCAGACCACCTGAGATCGAAATTGCACAGATGTTTCCTGCTGATTCTCTTGTGTCGTCTCCGCGAGCGGAAAAGGTCCGACTTTATTCTGGTATTGAACAACGCCTTGCCCAGTCGTTGTTAGCTATACGGGGAGTCGTCTCAGCCCGGGTACACGTTAGCTATGATATTGATGCAGGAGAAGGGAACAGCAGGAAAAAGCCTATCCATTTATCGTCGCTGCTCAATTACGATAATCAGATCACTGATACCTCGCTTTTGGTTGGGGATGTGAAACGTTTTTTGAAAAACAGCTTCGAGGATGTGGAATACGATAATATTTCGGTCATTTTGTCCAAAGTTGACAACGTCCAGCGGATAGCGCCAGCTATTGCGCCTGAGCGCTCTCCATCGTTGATGACCTGGTTATTTATCGTAGCTATGTTAGCAGTGAGTTTTGTATTAATCGCTGCGATGATATTCAAAAAGAGAGGGCATACATTAGCTTCCGCTTTAGGTAAGCATTCCATGCTCAATGGGAATAAGGGGCGGCACCAGCAAACGGGCGAGGCACAGGCTGAAATTAACCCCGAAGTTCAGAATAGCGTAGCGGTTTCCGATCAAAAATCTTCGTCGTCTGAAGGGAGGGAGAATGTACGCTGAAGCACAGCGGATACTTTATGACCCTGTATCCTGGATTCATCCACATCGATTTCCGGCGATAGAGAATTTATCATCAGTAAGATGTCAATCTGTATTGAATGACATTCTTTTAGAAGGGTTTAAGTTATCGACTGATTGCGTTGATCTTAATAATAGTCGTGAGCGTTATATAATTTCGCACTGGGCACTATTGCCCGGTGCGGCATTAATGGCTGCCTGCCATCGCCATCGGGCAAAACTTGCGCGCAGCGGCCTGATTGCAAAACTGGATAAGGTGACTCAGCAATTTGCGTTGTCTTGCCTTACCGAGTCAGAAAGCCAGGGTCATGAGAGATTAACAGCTCAGGAGTTAGTGCGGTTGGCCTGTCAGGAGGCAATGGCATTCAGTTGTTCAGTATCGGTATCAATACGAGAAAGAGTCCCATTGCTTTTTTCCTCTTCACCGCCGATTTCACATAGTGCAGTTTATAGTGAAAATGATGAACTGCTATTAAGGATGGCTATTCAGCATGCAAAACGAGCCTCATGATATTATTTTTCGAAATATTGCCGAAGATGTTTTATTGCCTGCAAGTAAATTATCCCTGATAAAGCGGTCGCATGACATTATTGCGCAGGCCAAAAAAAATGCCAGCAGGATAATTAAAGAGGCAGAAGCAGAATGCGAGCAAATCCGCCGTGAATCATATAGCGCTGGCTATGAACAAGGGTTGGTAATGTCTCTCAGTTCGGTCTGCCAATTCATTGACAATAGCGAAAAACATACTCAAGAAATGGAGGTGAAGATACGAAATGATCTGAAAAATACTTTGTCTGATATCATCAGCGAAGATGATTTTAATGTAAAGGTGGTTGAGCATTGGGCCGAAGGACTTGATAAAGGTGATGAATCTTTATCATTACATATCCTAATGCCTTATGCCAATCGAAAGCTAAAGGAAAGGTTTGCTCAGGCGATCAAAAAAAACCATTCCGGGGGCGTGATTTTTGAGTTCCACGATGAGCCTCGGTTCGTATTCAAATATAATAATCGATTGGCTGAGTTTTATCCTGAAGAGTTTATCTACGCTACCGTTGAAGCACTGACATCAAAATATACTTTTGCCGAGCGAAAGCGCGAAATATCTAATGAGGCCATCAGATATCTCCATGAACAGTTGAGCTTATTGTATCCACCGTTACAAGAAGAAGGCATTGCGGAGTTAACAGATGAACAATATTGATACAATCAGTAGTTACAACTCAGAAGTGGTCTTGCAAAATCATGTCGAGGAAATTAAAAGTCTCGATGAAAATATGAGTGAGTCGAAGACCGACCTGAATCTTGGCTTCTTGATGATGTATGAAGAATGGAAACAAAAGATTCTCTTATCCAATGGGATTAATGAGGATGAAAATGCTGAATGGTAAATTGTTGTATATGAAATGCAGTATTGCTATCAGTGTTATTTTGCTTGGCGGCTGTCAATCATTCCCGCCGAATAAAACGCTAATGGCAAGCCATCATCAAGAAGTTGTTGGCCCGGCATATCGTTGCGTCCCTGGAGAAGGCAAAATCAATAGTGTATTGCCGGCGACACTGTATGAGCATATGAATGCGTGCATTGTCAGAGAATCATGGAGTGATGCGGTATATTTGTATGCTCTGGCCGGGAGTTTAACATGGTATGACGCGGTTCAGGTAGATACGCAATTTGCGCGTTCCATGCACACTCGGTTGCTAAAAGAAAGTATTGATGCTCTTGATAATAACCAGCGAAATAATTTCTGGCTGCACATTCAAGCTACTATGTCAGACCTTACTCAAAAGACAGCATTATGTGAAAATCTCATTGCCTTAGGTGGACCAACATATCAACCTGATTATATGCTGTTATCTGCTTCTGTGAACGTAGAGAGAAGGGAGCCAATAGCGATGAACTGGGAAAAAGCCGTTTATTCATATATTGGTTGTGATAGTGAAAGTTACCTTGATGACTATTCTACATAAAAAATCAGCTATTCCTGGACATTGTGCATGTTTTTTTTCGTTTAAGATGTTTCAACTCCTTTCTTTTATTATATGGGTGTGTTAAAAAACAATAGGTTTGATGATTTGAGCTATCCTTTTATCTGCAATAAAATGCTTGAGTAAAAAATCATTGTGT
>NZ_JANEWH010000214.1:0-4755 GCF_028069715.1 Kluyvera sp. Awk 3
GGGGATATTGTGAAAGATACTATATATTACTTCTCTGACGGATTGTTTTATCCGAGCAATGAGGAATATCGAGAAATTCCAGCCAATGCAATTCCGGTAACGGCTGAGGAGTTTTCTAAGGCGATGAATCGCCTGCCGGGTGAGTCTTTCACAGTTGATAATGAGGGTGAGGTGACAATCATACCTGTACCGCCTGTCACCCATGAGCAACTGGTGGCACAGGCTGAATATCAGCGCCGTGAACTGCGCGCTAACGCAGATAGCGCGATTGTCTGGCGAGAGGATGCGACAGAGGACGGTAGCGCGACGGATGAGGAAGTCGCCGCGCTTGTGGAATGGAGAAAATATCGGGTTAAATTAATGCGCATCGACACATCAAAAGCGCCCGATATCGAATGGCCTACTCCACCTGGTCAGAATTAATAATAATTGTCGTCATTGATTCATTAATCAATTCCTCCCGCTGTTGTTCAGTTATTTCCTGAACGTCGGCGGGAATGTCATAATCTGCAAAATCTGTGTCATAAAAACCTTTTGTGCTCTCACTGTAATACAAAGCCATAATTAATATCCCTCACATTCCCAACGTAGAAGAATCTTAGATGCGGCGCTCATTCCGTTAACGACATAACCGCCAATAGTTGTTGCTTTTGATGCAGGTAACCTTGTATCGGTGGTACCGGTAAACGGGGAACCAACATCCATCACCGAAGCAAATACACCACCCCCGGTCGCCCCCATCCCCAGACTCACAGAGGCAGTTAGCATTGCATTTGGAAATGCTGTGGGTAACGCTACTGACCACGACCCGCCAACACCAGCGCCCAAAGTAGATGTAATAACGGTTCCCCACATTTTAATGTGGCCATCAGGTGATTTTCGATAGCCCGCTCCCGAACGGAGTGACGTAAATTGCTCAAGCGTTACAGCTTCCTTTAAACCAAGGTATTCGAGAACGCCCGCTGCATCCGTTTTCCCCAACATCAAACGAATAAAATCACTCAAATCAGCCAGAGCGGCTGCCTTCTCCGCAGTGAAATATGGAAACTTTCCTTTAGCCGGTTTCAGCTCCGCCAGCGCGGTAAGGGTATCGCTTTTCTTCTGCCGGGTTTCAATGAGGTTATCGACATAGCTACGCGTTGCCAGCACGACAGATGGATCGATTTTCAGCGTGATGTTATCGGTGCTACTAGTGATCAGCACCATGCGCACGGTCTGCGTGCGTCCGCTACCTTCAACGAGCTGCGGCTTATAGCTTTCCGGGCAATTCCCCACGGCAATCAGCGCGCCGGCCTCATCGAACAGTCCAACCTCGCGAATCCACCAACCGCCCTCAGTTTCAGGGATCACTTGTTCAGCAATAATCTGGCTACTGTTCTGTGGATCGATATAAAGCATATTCAGTGCGGCGCGGCGTTTTTCTGCAACCAGCGCCGTCTGTTTTGCGTCAGGCGTCGGCAATGCTCCACCGCCGTCACCCACCGCCATCTGGGTAATTTTCAGAGGGATACCGAGCGCGGCAGCGCTTGCCAGCTTCGCCGCCCCAATATCCGTCATCAAGGTGTAAAATTTTGCGCTCATGGGTTCACTCTCATTGTGTCGATATCGTGGACCGCGCCGCTATGATACGCAGTGCCGCCGGAAACGATGGTTTCATTGATATACGGGTAAATCGTGATTTCTTCGCCGGTATAGGTCGAGGCGCCGAGGTAATACGGGCCACTGGTTTGCAGATTGATAGACATGCCGATCAGGTGGCGGCTGCACGGTTTTGCATCGCTAATCAGGCGCTCAAGCTCCAGATAGGTTTCCTCTGTGATCCCCTTGTCCTGCACACCAATATCCAGCCGGAACGTGCCCGGCTGCTCACCGTTTTGCCACCACTCAATAATGCGGATAAGAAATCCAAACGGCTCAACCACGCGACGAACGGCGCTGATCGTCCCTTTGTGCTGATGGATATAGAAAGCGTCCTGCACCACCCGGCGTTTTGTACTTTCGGCCCAGCTTTCGTCCCAGCGATCCACTGAAAAAGCCCAGGCCAGATAAGGCAGAAAACGAACCGGACACGTTGCCGGGTTCCACAGGTCACGCAATGGAACCTGCAGATCAGAAATGCCGCTGCAGGTCAGCGCCAGGCGTCGCTCAAGAACGGATGAACCAGGCGGCAGGAGCGTATTGTTACTCATTCCCGGCGCCCTCACTCGCCACCGATACATCACACCCATCGCAAAAACCGGATGCCGTTCGGTCCATGATGATATCGGCGGCAGGCTCAATCATTTCTACCCAATCCACCCCGGCAACACGTAACACCGCGCCATAAGACTCACTGCGCACGCTTCGGCCCAGACGCTTTTGCTCAATCAGGTATGCGGCTAAATTCGCGTTCGCCGCCTCAAGGCATGGCCCTGCAATGACACCGTCAAATAGATGCAGTTTTGCTTTAACACTGTAGTGGTGGATCAAGGCAGACTGCACCGTGACACGGTCCGCAATGGGCCTTTTATCTTCCCCGTTTACCGCCAGCGCCACCGCAGCCAGCAGTACCTCTGATGCGGTCCCATCCCCGTCATGACTCAGAACGGTAAGCACCACCTCCGCCGGGGCCGGGCTGGTTGCACTGGCATCAGCCACGCGCCCATCGGCACTTTTAGCGTGAAACTCATACGCCGCAGATGGCCCTGCAACGGATAGCCCTTCAAAGGCTTCCGGCACGCGCTGGCGTAATGCATCATCACTTTCCATCACAGCGGCGACCGGCGGCACAGCGTCATCATCTGCAGGCGTCACCGTCAGGCGTTTTACATTATTGTTTGCCGCGACCTGTTCCAGGTCACTGCCGATGGCATACGCCGCCATAACAGCCTGCGCGGCTTCGTTGATACGCTGACGCAGCAAAATTTCACGGTAAGTACTTTCCTGCAGTAGCTTCACTATGGGTTCAGACTCCATCGCCAGTGTGCGCAAAATAGCCTCCTGCTCATCTGCAGGGTACAACGCGACAAAATATGCCTTACGTTCCGCCAGTAGCGCTTCAAAATCCGGCACATCCACAATCTGCGGCGGCGGCAGTTGGGAAAGGTCAATTACTGCCATTTTCAGCTCCTGTCGATATGGAAAGAGAAACTGCGGCGCCATCGTTACGCTGCCCGGAAAGCTCAACCACCATCGAGCCATCAAAATTTGTGCTGATAGAAATGGCATCCAGTGTCAGGCGAGGTTCCCAGCGGCTCAGTGCCACATAAACGGCAGACATAACCTGCAGGCGCAGCGCCGGGTTCTGGGGCTGATCGATAAGCTCAGAAAGCAGCGAGCCATATTCCCTGCGGGCAATCCTGCTGCCCTGCGGCGTCAGCAAAATATCCCTCACCGATTGCCGCAAATGGTCCGTATCCGTGATCGCTTTGCCGTTGGCCTGACTCATGCCCAGATACATCGTCATACCGGCCCCCCTGATGTGTCATTGCCAGCTTTCACGCCATCATGACCGTGCTTATCCGCCACAACGCCGTTTGAACTCATCGACCCGCCGCCCTGGGTAACACTGCCGTTAATCACCACATCACTGTTAATCCGCGTATTGTCCGCCTCCACCACAAACTCACTGGTTTTAAAAGTGACGTTATCAGCAGCCTCGATCACCATGGATTTGATGCCACGAACGTACCAGCGGCCCGTGGCAGGTTCGTATTCAAACCAGCCGCCATCGTCATATTCGGTCACGCTGCCATCCTCAGAATCAGACGGCGGCGGGTACTGATTGGAATAGACGGCTGGCAGCGCAAAGGCGGTTTCAAGATTGCCGCCCAGACTCAGCAGCACAACCTGCTCACCCACTGACGGTTTCCACCACGTACGCGATTTACCGGCGCGACAAGTCAGCCAGTTAATCCAGTTGGTTTCGAGGTCGCCTGTTTTCACCCGGCATAGCCAGTTCTTCCGGTCCACATCGATCACCGTACCGGTGCGGATCAGATTGGTGATAAGGCGCATTATTTCGGTTAGTTGTGCATTCATAGAAGAAAGAATGCATTACCGCGAGCAATCCCGGAACTTGCTAGTTTTGTATGGTATATCTCACAATGAAGCAGTAGTATTGTGCTCCAAAGTATTACCTCCACTTTCTCCTAGAGATAAAGCTTAAATGATTTTATATAAGTATGTAGATTACGAAACAGCAAAGTTAATAATAAACAACTCAACATTAAAATTTTCAAAACCATCATCATTTAATGATCCCTTTGAATTATCTTGCTTACATTACGGAACAAAATCCGACCATAATGAGCAAGCAATTAAATTAATAGCTGCATCCATGTCCTATGGGATTCTATCCCTTACCCGCAACCCCCTAAACCCATTGATGTGGGCACATTATGCTAAAGGGGAAAAAGTTGATGGAGAACCTTGGATTTCCCTCGATCAAGGAAACGGTTCTCATGCTGGTTTTGTTTTCGGCATAGATGTTGATGAAGCTGGTTTAAATACAGATGGTTGCAATATAATACCGGCAAAATACGGTAGTGTAATCTATGCATCCACAAGGCCAAAATCACCTTTTAGCAATTCTGAAAACAATCGATTCTTTGAAGGAATGCAATTCAATTACAATTCAGATTTACTTGAAGTATTTCAAAGAACATTCTTATACAAGCCAGCCTATTGGTCTTATGAGGAAGAAGTAAGGATTGTAAGAAACGTCGGAAGAAGAGATTCTGAAATACAGGAAATACCTTCCTCAAGCTTTAAGGA
>NZ_JANEWH010000215.1:0-4736 GCF_028069715.1 Kluyvera sp. Awk 3
GCCCCATGCTATGGGGCGTCCCGGTATAGGCAACATGCTATTGACGTTTTTTATTTTGCTTTGTGCAAAAGCAAATAAATTTACGCATAAGATCATCGGTTTTATTTTTCTAGCACTATCAATATATATTCCTGTCGGGCTTCAGTATGGGCGACTGAAATACTCATTCTTAATTTCTGCATTACAGACAAATATCAGCGAGTCACAGGAATTTTTTGGTGAACTGGATTATAAATCACTTTATGTAATGGCTATCTGTATGATTGCCATTGTGTTCTATTTGTGTTCAAAACCACTAGTGTCGTTGTCGAGAAGAAAACAGTGGTTTGCCTTTATTGTGTTGATAGCGTTATCGTTTAACTCTTACCCCAAGAAGATGGCTTTTGCTATCGTTCAATATTCCCAACAAGCACATGCTGAGCTAGGACATCTACAGAAAAGCCTGACCGGTAAAGATACCTTCACGGGGGTAACTTTTACGCCGAAATATAAAAATGTTGTTGTTATTGTTGGTGAAAGCGTAGCCGCTGATTATCTTTCGTTGTACGGTTACTCCCATGACACAACGCCCTGGCTCAGAACAGTTGCGGGTTATTTTGCTACAAACTATGTGTCCGCAGCACCGAATACCTATATGTCTTTACCGCGTACTCTGTCCATCAGTGATGGCTTACATCAGCAGACCAATAATAATGTTGTGACATTATCAAATAAAGCCGGTATGGAGACTTACTGGCTGTCGAACCAGGGATATGTTGGTGAGTTTGATACTCCGTCAACGGTCATTGCTTATAATGCCACACATAAGGTTTTCTTAAAAAGCGGGGACTATAACTCAAATAACACTGATGATTTTGAATTGCTCGATAAGCTTAAATCCGTCGTCTATAAAAAGACAGATAAAGCTATTTTTATGCATATGATTGGCTCGCATCCAGATTCCTGTGATCGACTGAATGGTTATCCAATAACTTTTAATATTCAGGGAAAAGAAAAAATCAATTGCTATCTGGCGACGATCAATAAGCTTGATAGTTTCGTTCATCAGGCCATTGATGTTCTTAATTCATCCGGCGAATCGTATGCACTGGTCTATTTTTCAGATCATGGTATGACGGTGGATACTTCTGAGCGACCGGTTCGCCATGGCGGAGAGTATCAGCAGAATTATAAGGTTCCATTCTTTATCATGACCAGCGATAAGAAAGATAGAACGGTGATTAACGAACCTATCAGCGCCTACAGTTTCCTGGCCATTTATGAGTGGTTAGCGGGGATCCATTCTCAGGAAGTGGCCCCGGTTTCTATTGATAAATCATCGACTCGAAATATTCAGGTTTTCAATGGCGATAGGTTAATGCCTTTTTCGGAACTGCCTAACAATATCATATTGAATTAATTGTATTTTAAATAGGTATGATGCTAGTAGGTTACGTCAATCGTCACCGTATCAGCATACTTGTCCGGGAGGTAGTTCGTGCTGGGAACCACGGCGTAGACCGTCTGGTTAACCGCGAGCCCGGTCCCCACGCCCTGTACCGTGTTGGTGGAATCAATATTGCCCCAGGCCTTGCCGCTGGGGCCTGCCGTCGAGTTGAGTTGATAGGGCACCAGATCTTTATTGTTTATGGGATCCGTGGTGCTTTTAAGATTGCCGCTGCCAGTGGTGCTGCCGTTTGAAGGTGTGAGGCGAATGGCATACGGCGTAGAGAGCGTGCAGGCCATTGAGAAAAAGTTATTACCCGTAATATTGGTCTGTGTGCTGGGAACCGAGCCCAGGTTGATGTTATTGGCGGCATTAACGTTGCACTGCTTGTTGACGACGGCGGTGACCAGAAATGGGAAAGTTTGCAGCGTCGTGGTGCCGCAGGTTCCCGGTGGGGCCAATAGCGCGCCGTTGATGGTGACGTAGGCTGTCGCGCCGGTATAGGTATCGGTATAGCTGCCTGGTGCGACGGTGTTTTGCCCGGCAGGGACCGTACCATAGATCGTTAGCGTACCGCTGACCGTGGTTATATTCAGTAAATTGATGTCGACAGTGGGGTAGGTGCCTCCGCCAGCCGTCTGGTTTCCCCAGACCTGGTTATTTCCATTGGGATCCTTGTAGTAAAGCTGGTAGTTCAGCGTACCGCCGCCAGTGGTGGTCATCTTACGAGTGGCGATCGTATTGCCGCCCGGCGCACCGAGGTTGAAGCACAGCGTGTATCCACCGAGCACATCCCCGACGACTTTTGAGCAACTGTAGTTAAAGGTCATGGAGGTTTGGGTATCAGTGGTGGAGAATGGGTTTACCGAACTAAACGTCACGTTCGAGACGGCGCTGATTGAGCAGTTCACCGCGTGGCTTTTGAGGGGGAAACAGAAACCCCCAATAAGTAAAATCAACACCCGTAACCACATAGCGCCAGCTCCTGTTCAATGAAAAGGTTTATTGGCACGTTAGCGGGCCAATCTGTGGGATATCCCGTGCTTTTTGGGGATAGTCGAACTGTGTAGAACAGACGCCGGCACCGGTGGTCACCGTCAGCGTATTTTGCATCTTCAGCGTGTCGAAGTAGACCATGCCGTCGAAACCGACCACGGCGTGCTGCCCGGAAGCGCCATTCAGCACGGCGGATGAGCCCTCCGGGATATCCTCCCCTTTGGCATCTTTCAGCACAATTAACGCGGAGCGCACCGGCCTGACGGTGAAATTCACCATCGTCCCGGAACGATCGGTTGGAATTGCGATGGCGTTGACCGGATCAATCTTCATATTGGCGGGTAGGTTGAGCGGGTTAATGCTGATCTCATTTTTTTGGTAGCTATTAAGCGGTGTGACGAGCAGCAAACCCTGGCTATCGCTGACGCCAATGGGGTTGTTTTGCAACTCCACGGGGATATCCGGCACGCCGTCGGTGGAAACTACGGCAAACCCGTTGTTGATGAGGCGCGAAGCAAACAAGCCTCCGCCCATCAGTACCAGCGAACCATCCGCGCCCGCATAGGTTGTCTTGCTGTCAGCGATATGGCTATAGCCGCTGTAGACCTTGCCGTAGCGCCCCAGATAACCGAGCTCTCCTTGCCCATTTTGCTGCGAATCTTGTTGGTTGAGCGCCAGGTTCCAGCCCCAACCGCCGTCCATTGGCTGCGTTTTGCTGGCATTGATCATGTAGCTCATCTGGTCGTTACTGCGCTGCACGGTGCTGCTGGCGCTAATGCTGTTATCGAACGAGACGCTGACCATTACATACAGGCTGCGGTCGCGGCTTTTATCCACGTTCTGATTTAGCCCGGCGTTGAGATAGACTCTGTCCGTCAGGGACTTATACCAGTTGGCATTGGTATAACGCTGGGTGCTTTCACCGGGATAGCGAAACTGCAGGTAGCCCATGCTAAAGCTGCCAAGTGAATCCGTGCTGTAGCCTATAATTGTGCTCTGATTCAGCGAGGGTGGGGCCTGGCCGTAGCGGGTGGCCACGTCGTGATAGTCGTTGACGGTGGCCGTGGTGGCGGTGCTGAAGCTAAAGTGACTGTTGCTCCAGCGATAGCCCAGGGCGTAGAGGAGGCCGTTTGTTCCCGAGTCAGCGCTCATCGCCAACGACGTCGATATGATGCCGCTGCTATTGCCGGGTATCCAGTCGCTGCTCAAGCCGCCGTTGAACAGGCTGTCGGTGGCTTCGGCATGCCCGCCGAGGGTAAAACTATTGCTGAAACCGCGCCGCCAGGTGCCGCTAAAGGCGGGATTGCTGGAATAGTCGAAGGAGGAATAGCCGTAGTTGTTACGCACCACACCGACTTCCGCCGACCACTGAGTAATGCCTTTACGCAGCAAAGACTGGTCGGTATAGAACGAGAAGCTTTGCACCGTTGTTTTGCCCAGCGCATCGGTCATTGTGACTTGGCCGGTACCCGCACCGTTAATGTTCGGCAGGGTATTAATTTCAAAATTCCCCGCCGGGACTTCCCCGTTGTAGTACCTCACGCCGTCCATATACAGCTCGACGCTGGAAGGCAGAGTGGCGGAACCGAAAAAGGACGGCAGCGGTGTGGTTGGCGTGTAGGGCTGAAGACTATAGTCGGTGCCAAGCTGTAGGCCGGCGATGCGCGTGGGGCGTGACCAGTTCAGCGCGCTGGTAAACGTATCCCCGACGGTGACGGAGAACACCTGTTCCGGGAAAGAGGAACGCCAACTGGTGTCCAGGCGCGTCATCCCGTTTCCCTGATCATAATCGTCATGGCTACTGCCATAGCGGGCTATTTGCGTGGAGCTCAGTACGCCCGCGCTGCTGAAGGCGCGAAGCTCGGCGTAGGCGCTGGCGTTGTTCTGCTCGTTTTTTTCCTGCGAGGCATAGAGATCGTAATTCAGCAGTAAGCCGCGTGACGAGCTGGCCTTTGGGTTCGTATCATCTCTGTCGCTGATCTCCGTGGTGCCCATATCCAGCAGCGGCAGAGGAGCGGTGAGCGTCAGTGCCTGCAGATTGGCATCGTAATTTATTTGTAGCTGGGCAATATCGTTCAGGCAAATCGGGTCCGGCGTGCCGGGGGGCACGCGTAGGCCAATCTGGCGCAGGCTGTTGGCGCTGGCATACAGTCGATTATTGTCATAGCCAAACCGGGCGATGCCGATGTGGGTTTGGTTCAGCGTGACGTCGAGATAGAGCTCGACCCCGACCAGTTGTGTTTCATCGCTAATCACTCCGTCCTGCGGAGGTTTGTCGTTTTTCATTTCTGCAGACATACCCCTTGTTATAAAT
>NZ_JANEWH010000216.1:0-4699 GCF_028069715.1 Kluyvera sp. Awk 3
TTGCCTGGCGGCTGTAGCGCGGTGGTCCCACCTGACCCCATGCCGAACTCAGAAGTGAAACGCCGTAGCGCCGATGGTAGTGTGGGGTCTCCCCATGCGAGAGTAGGGAACTGCCAGGCATCAAATAGTGAAGAAGCCCATCCTGACGGATGGGCTTTTTTGCGTCTGTACGATCCCGTCTCACATGCCGGATGTTGGCGCCAAAGTCTTATCCGGTCTCGCTCTCCTGTATTACCAGAAGCTCTTCCTCCATATAACCGCAAGCCTTCCCCATGCAGATACGGTAAACTATCGCCGATTTAGCATCAGGAAAGCAGCCATGACCCACTCCCTAAAACCCTGGAACACCTTCGGCATTGACCATTGTGCAAAGCACATCGTATGCGCTGAAAACGAACAACAACTTTTGCGCGCCTGGCAGCAAGCAACCCGTGAAGGGCTGCCGGTTATGATCCTGGGTGAAGGAAGTAACGTCCTGTTTCTGGAAGACTATTCCGGTACCGTGATCCTTAACCGCCTCAAAGGTATTGAGGTCAATGAAACCGCAGACGCCTGGCACCTACACGTCGGCGCAGGCGAGAACTGGCATCAGTTGGTTCGCTATGCGCTGGATAACAACATGCCTGGCCTCGAAAACCTCGCGCTAATCCCTGGCTGTGCAGGTTCATCCCCTATTCAGAATATCGGCGCCTACGGCGTCGAATTACAGCACGTTTGCGAGTATGTCGACTGTATTGAGCTGGCCACCGGAGAGCGCAAACGCCTCACTGCCGCAGAATGTCAGTTTGGTTACCGGGATAGCATCTTCAAGCATGCCTATCAGGATCGTTTTGCGATTGTTGCAGTTGGCTTCCGCCTGGCCAAAGCATGGCGGCCGGTACTGACTTATGGCGACCTGACTCGCCTGGATCCGCAAACCGCCACTCCACGCGAGGTTTTCGATTCTGTCTGCCATATGCGCATGACCAAACTGCCGGACCCTAAGGTTAACGGCAATGCGGGCAGCTTCTTTAAAAACCCTGTGGTCAGCGCAGAATACGCACAGACGCTGTTGGCGAACTTCCCGAAAGCACCCCATTACCCACAGGCGGACGGTAGCGTTAAGCTGGCGGCTGGCTGGCTTATCGATCAGTGTCAGTTGAAAGGTCACATTGAAGGCGGCGCAGCGGTACACCAACAGCAGGCGCTGGTACTGGTGAATATCAATCACGCCCGGAGTGGCGATGTGGTGAAGCTGGCTCATTATGTTCGCCAGCAGGTGGGCGACAAATTTAACGTCTGGCTGGAACCTGAAGTTCGCTTTATTGGTTCTACGGGTGAAGTGAACGCGGTTGAGGTAATTCAATGAAAGACAATACGGTGCCATTAACGCTTATCTCACTACTGGCCGACGGCGATTTTCACTCCGGCGAGCAGTTAGGCGAAACGTTGGGGATGAGCCGCGCGGCGATTAACAAGCATATCCAGACGCTGCGTGACTGGGGAGTCGATGTCTTTACCGTACCTGGTAAGGGCTATAGCTTACCGGAACCGATACAACTGCTGAATGCTGAACGTATTCGCAATGCGGTTGATTACGGTGATGTCGCGGTTCTCCCGGTTATCGACTCGACAAACCAGTATCTGCTCGATCGTATTGGTGAGCTGAAGTCCGGTGATGCATGCGTCGCCGAATACCAGCAGGCGGGCCGTGGCCGTCGCGGCCGTAAATGGTTCTCACCGTTTGGCGCTAACCTGTATCTTTCCATGTACTGGCGTTTAGAGCAGGGGCCTGCCGCCGCGATTGGCCTGAGCCTGGTGATTGGTATTGTGATGGCTGAAGTCCTTCAGGATCTCGGTGCGGATAAAGTGCGGGTGAAATGGCCAAATGACCTGTATCTGAATGACCGTAAACTATCCGGTATTCTCGTTGAGCTGACCGGTAAGACGGGTGATGCCGCGCAAATCGTCATTGGTGCCGGCATTAACCTGGTTATGCGTCGTGTTGAAAACGATGTGATTAACCAGGGTTGGATCAACCTGCAAGAGGCGGGGATCACCATCGATCGTAACGTGTTGGCCGCGCGCTTAATTAATGAGCTGCATGAAGCGCTGCATCTCTTCGAGCAGGAAGGCCTGGCACCATATCTCTCGCGCTGGGATAAATTAGATAACTTTATTAATCGGCCGGTGAAACTGATTATCGGTGATAAAGAAATCTTCGGTATTTCCCGTGGAATTGATACTCAGGGAGCATTATTACTTGAGCAAGATGGGGTAATTAAACCGTGGATGGGCGGTGAGATTTCGCTGCGCAGCGCCGAATAAAAAAGGGAGCTTCGGCTCCCTTTTCTTTTATCTTTTTTATTTCCGCAACCGCACTTGCTCAACGGAATGGTTAGCGCTTTTTGTTAAAATCAGGCTTGCGCGCTCACGCGTTGGTAGAATATTTTCGTTTAGATTTCGTAGGTTAATTTCATTCCACAGTGATGTCGCGACGTTAATGGCTTCCTCTTTGGAAAGCTGCGCATAGTTATGGAAATAAGAATCCGGGTCCGTAAAGGCCCCTTCGCGGAATTTCAGGAAACGGTTGATATACCACGATTGTAATAATTTTTCAGGCGCATCAACATAAATAGAAAAATCAACGAAGTCGGAAACAAATACATGATGCGGATCGTGCGGATAATCCATCCCGCTCTGCAGAACGTTTAATCCCTCAAGGATTAAAATATCGGGATGAGTGACCGTTTTATCGCCATCAGGGATAACGTCATAAATCAGATGCGAATAGACCGGTGCGGTAACGTTCGGTACCCCGGACTTCAGGTCAGAAACGAATTTCACCAGTCGATGCATATCATACGACTGCGGGAAGCCTTTCTTCTTCATCAGGCCGCGTTCTTTAAGCACCTCGTTAGGATGCAGAAAACCGTCGGTAGTGATCAGCTCGACGCGGCGGTGTTCCGGCCAACGACTCAGCAGCGCCTGTAACACGCGCGCGGTCGTACTTTTACCCACCGCCACGCTGCCGGCAATACTGATGATATAAGGAATGCGTTGGCCGTTAGTGCCAAGGAACTGCTCCAGCACCGCCTGGCGGCGCAGGTTAGAACTAATATAGAAGTTCAATAAACGTGACAAAGGCAAATAGATCTCCGCCACTTCCTCCAGCGACAGATCTTCGTTGATACCTTTTAAGCGCGTAATTTCGCCTTCAGTCAGGGTCATTGGCACGGAATCGCGCAGCGCTGCCCACTGGCTACGATTGAACTGTAGATAAGGTGTCATTAACGTTTGCTCTTGTTTTCTCATAAGCATGTTCTGGCTACCACGCTGACTGCACGCGACGCTTCACATTCAGTTAATCAGGACAATGGGCAGGAGGTTAACACCAGATGGAAGATAAAAAGAAGAAAAAATCCAAATGAGTGGCGCTTTCGTGAGAAAACGCCACTGTTTACTCTCAACCAGGCGATTTGCCATTAATGAAGAAAGAGCGCTAAAGAAGACAATGCGAAAATCTACGCTATCCAGCCTGAACATTCGCCCTGAATATCGTTAAAGACGAGCAAAGCATCGCGAGACTATCCGATCCACAGCGAGATTTTTGGACGTAAAACCGACGTTTTGCTGAGTTTTTACGCGCAAACGCACAAAACGTGAGCGATAGAACATTTTATGCAATTTTTTAGTTGCATGTCTCCGCAGGTCTCCATAGAATGCGCGCTACTTGATGCCGACTTAGCTCAGTAGGTAGAGCAACTGACTTGTAATCAGTAGGTCACCAGTTCGATTCCGGTAGTCGGCACCATCAGGTGGGGTTCCCGAGCGGCCAAAGGGAGCAGACTGTAAATCTGCCGTCACAGACTTCGAAGGTTCGAATCCTTCCCCCACCACCACTTTCAGGCTAAGCATTGCGAAGCCAGAGTTGGTTGGTAAAATAACTAGCTCAAACAAAGGAAAGGGAGAAATCTCTTTCCTTTGGCACAGAAAGAACTGGGTAGCCGAGTTTTAGGATGCGGGCATCGTATAATGGCTATTACCTCAGCCTTCCAAGCTGATGATGCGGGTTCGATTCCCGCTGCCCGCTCCAGACGTGCTGATATGGCTCAGTTGGTAGAGCGCACCCTTGGTAAGGGTGAGGTCCCCAGTTCGACTCTGGGTATCAGCACCACTTCTCTTCTCCCTCCCATTTCTCTCTGTTCAAATTCAAGCATTCAACAATTCAGGCGTTTTGTCTGGTTGATGTGGTGATATCACCGATTTATCCGTGTATTAGAGGGACTATCGATGTCTAAAGAAAAATTTGAACGTACCAAACCGCACGTCAACGTCGGTACTATCGGCCACGTTGACCATGGTAAAACTACCCTGACCGCTGCAATCACTACCGTTCTGGCTAAAACCTACGGCGGTGCTGCTCGTGCTTTCGACCAGATCGATAACGCACCGGAAGAAAAAGCTCGTGGTATCACCATCAACACCTCCCACGTTGAATACGACACCCCGACCCGTCACTACGCACACGTAGACTGCCCGGGGCACGCCGACTATGTTAAAAACATGATCACCGGTGCTGCTCAGATGGACGGCGCGATCCTGGTTGTTGCTGCGACTGACGGCCCGATGCCGCAGACTCGTGAGCACATCCTGCTGGGTCGTCAGGTAGGCGTTCCGTACATCATCGTGTTCCTGAACAAATGCGACATGGTTGATG
>NZ_JANEWH010000217.1:0-4695 GCF_028069715.1 Kluyvera sp. Awk 3
TTATTTATTCGCTAAGAAACAGTTCAAGCAGTGAGTTCAAAAACAGTTTACCGTGCTCGGTTATCTGCCAGTATTGCTCGCACTCGGTCAGGTAGCCCTGGGCCAGCGCTTCATCCAACTGTGGGCGGATGATACTTTCGTCCAGGCCGGTATAGGCGCTGAATTCGGCGCGCGGCGCGGCTTCCAGTAAACGGAAGCGGTTCATAAAGAATTCAAACGGCTTGTCGGCGTTCTCAACGTCGTGCTGGCGCTCCAGATAGCGCCCTTCCATATAGCCGCGCGGATGACGCGTTTTCGCCGTACGCAGAATGCGGCCGTCCGGGAACGTCACCTTGCCATGCGCACCGCAGCCGATGCCCAGATAATCGCCAAAGCGCCAGTAGTTGAGGTTGTGCTGGCACTGATAGCCCGGTTTGGCATAGGCCGAGGTTTCATACTGCTGATAACCTGCAGCGGTCAGCAATTGATGACCCTGCTCGAAGATATCCCACAGCGAGTCGTCGTCCGGCAGCACCGGCGGGCGCGAACCAAACAGAGTATTGGGCTCGATAGTCAGCTGATACCAGGAGAGATGCGGCGGCGACAGTTCAATCGCCTGGCGCAGGTCGCTCAGCGCCTCTGCCAGCGACTGATCGGGCAGGCCGTGCATCAGGTCGAGGTTGAAGCTGCGCAGCCCCAGACCGCTCGCCAGGCGCGCGGCGCGTTTGGCCTCTTCCGGCCCGTGGATGCGCCCAAGACGCTGGAGCTTGCTGTCGCTAAAGCTCTGTACCCCGATAGAAATGCGATTAACGCCCGCCCTCTGGTACTCAACGAAGCGGTCAGCTTCGACTGTCCCCGGGTTGGCTTCCATGGTGATTTCTGCATCAGAGGCCAGCGTCAGACGCGCGCGAACGCCGTCCAGCAGAGCCTGCATCGCCGGGCCTGAAAGCAGGCTCGGTGTACCGCCACCGATGAAAATAGTCTTCACTTCACGTCCCTGCGCGTAAGCAACGTCGGCGTCTAAGTCGCTCAGCAGATGCTGTACGTAGTCGTCGTGCGGCACTTCACCTTTCAGCGCGTGCGAGTTGAAGTCGCAGTACGGGCACTTCTGCACGCACCACGGGATATGAATGTAGAGACTTAGCGGGGGCAGCTTAACCATGACGCATGGCTTCCAGTAACAGCTTCAGCGCCTGACCGCGATGGGAGATGGCAATCTTCTCTTCGCGGCTTAGCTCAGCGGCGGTCTTGCCTTCCGACGGCACAAAGAAGATAGGATCGTAGCCGAAGCCGCCCTGGCCTGCCGGCGCGCGGGTAATCACCCCCGGCCAGGTGCCGTGGCACACCAGCGGCGTGGGGTCTTCGGCGTGGCGCATATACACCAGTACGCAGTGGAACTGCGCCTGACGCTGGTCGTCCGGCACGTCTTTTAAGGTTTCCAGCAGCTTTTCCAGGTTCTGTTGGTCGCTGGCGTCGAGGCCGGAATAGCGTGCGGAGTAGATCCCCGGCGCGCCGCCGAGAACGTCAACCGCCAGACCGGAATCATCGGCGATGGCCGGTAAGCCGGTCACTTGTGCGGCGTGGCGCGCTTTGAGAATCGCGTTTTCAATAAAGGTCAGCCCGGTCTCCTCGGCTGACTCTACGCCAAGCTCAGTCTGGGCGACGATATCAAGACCAAAATCGCCGAGCAGCGAAGCAAGCTCGCGCACTTTACCGGCGTTACCGGTCGCGAGGACAACTTTTTGCATGGGATATCCTAAAGTTTCAGGGCGTCGACGCCCGATGGGATCTGTTGCGGATGAATAATTTTAACCTGTTTATGCCGCCCCAGTTCACCTTTCTCGATGATGACCTGGCTTTTGGCGACCTTAAACTGCTTGGCGAGATATTTCACCAGATGGGCATTTGCCTGCCCATCAACGGGCGGGGCGGTGATGGCGACTTTTAGTTCGTCGCCATGTACCCCAACAATCGCATCCCGGCTGGCCTTTGGCTGAATATACAGCCGCAGTACCAGCCCGTCATCGCAGGGAGTGACGGCACTCATAGCGCCATCCACAGTCCTGGCAGCAGCATGTTACCGGTGGCTTGCAGCACTTCGGCGATGCCCATATTGATGACATACAGCAGCAGCACCAGCACCATCGGAGAAAAATCGATTCCCCCCATGGACGGCAGCAGCCGGCGGATTGGGCGTAGCAGCGGCTCGGCGAGCTGCATCAGCACGAACTCAACCGGGCTACGACCCTGGCTGACCCAGCTCATGATCGCCATCAGCAGCAGCACCCAGAAGATCAGCAGGCCGATGGTCTTGAGCAGAATCAGCACCGCAGAGATCCAGATAATCGGCTGGAAGGTGATGACCATAAACAGCACGATGGCTTTCACCACGCACAGAATAAAGGCCAGCAGCAGCGAAGCGCTGTCCAGCGGGCCCATCGGCGGAATGACGCGACGCAGCGGGCCGACGATCGGTTGCGTGATCTTCACCACGAACTGTGAGAACGGGTTGTAAAAATCGCAGCGCGCCCACTGCATCCAGACGCGCAGCAGTAGCACCATTGTATACAGTTCAATCACTGTAGAGAGCAGGAAGGTCAACGTCTTCATGGCGTTCCTTGGGGTTCCTTATTTTTTTGTGTAATCACGCGCACCAAAAATCGCGGTGCCAATGCGTACCATTGTACTACCTGCCGCAACAGCGGCTTCCATGTCGTCAGACATGCCCAGAGATAGCGTGTCTACGGTCGGGTAGTCTGCTTTCAGTCGCGCGAATGCTACAGCCATTTCGCGGGCAACGGCAAACTGCCGGTCGTACTCTTTTTCCGGCGCGGGAATCGCCATCAGGCCGCGCAGGCAGACATTCGGCAGGGCGGCAATGTCGGCCGCCAGCGCGTCAAGCTCCGCCAACGGAATGCCTGATTTGCTCTGCTCATCGCTGATGTTGATTTGAATCAGCACGTTGAGCGGCGGCAAGTTGGCCGGACGCTGCTCGCTTAAGCGCACGGCAATTTTCAGCCGGTCTACGGTGTGGCACCAGTCGAAGTGCTCGGCAACCAGACGACTTTTATTGGACTGCAGTGGGCCAATAAAGTGCCATTGCAACGAGGTGATTCCCTGCGCGCGAAAGTGGAGAATTTTCTCTACCCCTTCCTGAACGTAGTTTTCACCAAATGCGGTCTGGCCCGCAGCAACGGCTTCTTCGACGGCGCTCGCAGGTTTTGTTTTACTCACTGCAAGCAGCGTTACTTCTTCTGAATCCCGGCCGCAACGCGCTGCTGCCGCTGAGATTTTCTCCCTGACCTGTGCCAGGTTATGCGCAATATCGTTCATATGGGCTGGTGGGTCTATGGATATACAAGAAATCGTGGCGCTTAGTGTAAAGCATAATGTCTCGGATCTACACCTGTGTAGCAGCGCAAACGCGCGCTGGCGCAGGGAGGGTAAGCTGGAAATTGCGCCGTTTACTGCCCCGGATCCCGAAGTATTGATGGCCAGTTGGCTGAGTGAGAGTCAGCAGCAGGCGTGGCAACGACATCGGCAGCTTGATTTTTCCGTCTCGCTTCCCGGCTGTCCACGATTACGTGCCAGTGCGTTTGCCCACAGCCAGGGGACATCGTTGGTACTACGCATTCTGCCCACACAGTGTCCGACGCTTGCTGAACTGCATACGCCGGCTGCGCTGGCTGAGATGTTAAACGAAGAAAGCGGATTGATTCTGGTGACCGGGGCAACGGGTAGCGGTAAATCGACCACGCTGGCGGCGATGGTAGACCACCTCAATCATCATCTGGCGGGGCATATTCTGACGCTGGAAGATCCGGTTGAGTTTCTGCATGCCAGCGAAGGTTGCCTGATTCAGCAACGGGAAGTCGGGCAGCATACAGCCTCTTTCGCGGAGGCGCTGCGGGTGGCGTTACGTCAGGATCCGGACGTCATTCTGCTTGGCGAGCTGCGCGATAGCGAGACGATTCGCCTGGCGCTGACGGCGGCAGAGACCGGCCATCTGGTACTGGCGACGCTGCATACGCGCGGCGCCGCGCAGGCGATCGAACGTTTGGTTGATGTGTTTCCAGCTCAGGAGAAGGAGCCGGTTCGCAACCAGCTTGCCAGCAGTCTCTGCGCGGTGCTGGCGCAGAAGCTACAGCCTGACAGTCGGGGTGGGCGAGTGGCGCTGTTTGAAATGCTGATCAACACGCCTGCCGTCAGTAACCTTATTCGCGAGGGTAAAACGCATCAGATTGCCGGAGTGATGCAGACTGGGCTGCAAAGCGGAATGCAGACCTTCAGCCAGAGCTACCAGCAGCGAGTGAACGCCGGGATGCTATAAAAAGGAAAAACGTATAGTTATTCGCCAGCATGATCGTCTGGCGAGCGCCATTGAGAAACAATGAATTCGGCTATCACATAATTGAAGGCAAAAATGTGATGGCCGTTTTATTTTAATATTCATCGCTGGGATAATAATCAATTTCTCTTTTTGTTTTGTAAATTTAATTATTGTCGCTGTTGCGGGGATGTACTTATTTGTAATTTCTGAGTGATTTTCAAAGGGCGGAAACAAAACTTCCTACGACGTTTATTCTAATATGGTATGAGTCATTACGCCATAGGTATGAGGGCTTTGTAATTAGTTAATTACATTGTGTTGCGTAGGCTTACAAAAAAAGGTTGATATTCTTTTGACACTTCCAAGGTCTTCGTTCTATCCTATTT
>NZ_JANEWH010000218.1:0-4685 GCF_028069715.1 Kluyvera sp. Awk 3
ACTCTTAGCAGAGATAAGAAATTGACTTCAAATGATATTAAAGGCCTGCCTTTGGACTATTTAAATTCTACGCTGGCTAAAAAACCACTGGAACACATTAAAACCCTAATGGATTCAATTGCTCCATATGGTGAAAAAATCACGCCAGTAAAAGGCGAGGTTTTACGCTACCAGGTCAATGGAAAGCGCTACTGTTATCTATTGGAGAGCGGCAGCATTAGCTTAAACAGAAGGGGGGACGGTATGGTTTTGAACAGTGAAAAGTCCCCTTTTATCATGGGCGTCAGCAACCAGTCTGCTTACGGCGATCGACTTTACGTTCGGGCCCTGGAGAAATCAGAATTAACCCGCTTACCGCTGGAAAGATTTAATCTGTTAGTGCAAAAATATGCTCTTTGGGAAAGTACCTGTGCTTTACTTATTTACACATCATCACGCATTTTTGAACATTGCACAATGATTGCGAAAATGTCTTCTTATGACATCGTGAAATTTCAGCTAAACCAATTAATGAATGAATCACCCAGCTTTCGTACCAACATTACTGCGGCTACTTATATAAAAGAGCGAACTTATCTTTCCAGAAGCAGTATCATGCGTATCATCAGTGACCTTAAAAGTGCAGGATTACTTTCTATGGAAAAAGGTGTACTGATTGAACTTAAGCAATTACCACCAAGATATTGATTCATAACAATTTATTGTCAATAAGCCATTGTAGGTTAGACTATTTATTCATACGCTATAATATAAGGACAAATCAACACAATTCTGGACAGGAACATGAGCGATAGTTTTTGGGCCACAAAATTAATGACACCGTCTCCTTTTACTGAGTGTATTATCGAAAAATTAGAACCATACTGTGAAATAAAAAACATATCCCCCCGTAAACGTCTTTATCCAAAGTCAGGGGGTAAATATTACTGTTATCTTCTGTTGAAAGGATATGTGACATACCATCGTGATAAAAATGACATTGCGGTTTTGACCGCCACCGCGCCTACCCTTTTTGGTCTAAACTATATCGCCAGCGAAAATATTATCACCTATATCAAGACGTTAACCCCTGCCACCATTGGCATCATGTCCCTGGACAAAGCCATTGAAATCATTGAAGAACATCACCTATGGAAAGCTGTAGCGCAGCATATGATGGTGTTGTCCAGTAAATTGTATATTATCAATGAGCAAATGAGCGCTCCCACCTCGTATGAATTAATTAAGTTCATCCTGTTGCAGCTGATGTCTGAAAATGAGAGCTACAGGAAATCCATCACAGTGGTAAATTATATTCAGGGAAAAACACACCTCTCACGGAGTGGCATCATGCGCATTCTCACCTATCTCAAAGCGGGAGGCTATATTGAAATCCATCGCGGATTCCTCATCAGTTTGAATAAACTCCCCGCTAAGTTCTGACTGGATGCATACGACCCCCTGCAAATGGTGCTCCTGGTAATAACGTGAATCAGCGATCTTTCACAGTATGACTGCTGATTGTCGTGGTTAATCTGGCGACGATGATACCCTGGAGTTCTTAATTGCGATTGCCTGTCAAGCAGCTAATGGCTGAGCCACGCCAGGCAGAAAACCTGCTGAAAAGCAGGCTTTCTGCGACACTCCATCGCAAAATCGCCAAACGACACACCATCAAATCTGGTAATCCAGCACCGTCTCTTCCAGGTCCATCGCCTGGCGTTTGATCTCTTCCAGCGACAATCCGGCATTGCACAGTTCGATAAAACGCCACACGTAGTTCCGCTGTAGCTGACCACGTTTAAGCCCCAGCCAGACGGTATTGGCATCAAACAAATGATGGGTATCCAACCGCACCAGGCTACCGGACTCCTGCGCATCGCCCGACTGCTCGGCCACCAGCCCAATTCCCAGCCCCAGCTCGACGTAAGTTTTGATGACATCCGAATCCTGCGCGCTGAGCACGATATCCGGCGTCAGCCCCTTACGGTTAAACGCTTCATCAATGCGCGAACGCCCGGTAATTCCCTGACGATAGGTAATCAGCGGCCAGCGGGCAATCGCTTCCAGCGTCAGCGGCGTGGTCTGAGTGAGCGGGTGATCGGTGGGAACAAGCAGGCTGTGATGCCAGCGGAACCATGGGAAAGCCACCAGCGTGGCATCGTTGCTCAGCCGTTCGCTGGCGATACCGATATCGGCGCCGCCGCTGTGCAACAACGCGTCGATTTCCTGCGGCGTGCCCTGAATCAACTCCAGACGCACATCTTTGAAGATCTCACGAAAGGCTTTGATCACCGGCGGCAAGCTATAGCGCGCCTGAGTGTGGGTGGTGGCGATGGTCAGTACGCCGGAGGCATCGTTGGTAAAGAGGTCGGCCAGACGGCGAACGTTGCTGGCCTCATTCAGAATACGTTCGGCAATCACCAACAGGGCTTTACCCGGCTCGGTCATACCTAATAAGCGCTTCCCGCGACGAATGAAGATCTCAATCCCTAGCTCTTCCTCAAGCTCGCGAATATGTCGACTTACGCCAGACTGCGATGTGTAGAGCATATTGGCGACTTCGGTCAGGTTGTAATCCTGCCGTGCCGCTTCGCGAATAATTTTAAGTTGCTGGAAGTTCACGCGTCACCCCGATTCAGTCAGATATGACGCTATTGTTAAAGTTTGTCGACCTGACAAACAAATAATAAAAACCAGCAACATATTCCTGAATGGAATATAAGCTTAGCTCACAAGCTGCAATTCACGGTTATCCAGCATTGGCCGACTCACCAGCGACATCAAAATCTCTTTCACCGCTTGCGCCTGCGGCGATAACTGGCCTCGTGCCGAAACGTTGAGCGATAAAGGCAGACTCATCGATGGCGTCGTAATGCGCGCCATCCAACCGTTCGCCGCGGCGCATAGCGATCGAGCCGCCGACTCCGGCAGAACAGTCACCCCCATACCGCTGGCGATGGCGGCGGTCAGCGTTGAGATTGACTCAATTTCACCGATGATCTTTGCCGTTAAGCGGCGCAGCGAAAAAGCTTCGTCAACGCGGGCGCGGACGGCGCTATAGTCGCGGGGTAAAAACAGGTTCATTTCAGCAACGGCGGTCAGATCCACGCTCTGCCCCGGGCAATCACGGGTGCCCACCAGATAAAGATCTTCCTTCAGCAACGGCTGGCTCATAATCCCCGCCAGCGGCGCGCGATCGTACAGCACCGCCATATCCAGTTGGCCGTTGAGTAGCTTGTCATTCAGCACGGTGCCGCTGTTTTCATGCAGATACACCAGCACATCCGGCAGTTCATTACGCACCGCCTGCAGCAGCGGCATGGTAATTGACGAGGCCGCCGTTCCCGGCGCAAGCCCGATTGAAACGGTGCCACTGAGCGTTTGACCGACATTGTTCACCGCCAGTTGCGCCTGTTCACACTGACGCAGAATCGTGCGGGCATGCGTATACAGAACCTTTCCAGCCTCGGTTGGCGTCACGCCGCGCTTGGTGCGAATAAGCAGCTGTTGGTCAAGTTCACCTTCCAGCGTTGCGACCTGCTGGCTCAGTGCAGGCTGCGCGATATGCAACACTTCAGCCGCCTGAGTCAGGCTGCCGATATCGACGATTTTCACGAAGTATTTCAGCCGTCTTAAGTTCATTTTTGCCTCCGGTACGAGATCCACTGCCACGCTGGCGTTAAGTAATCGGAGGAGTTGCAAGATGCTTGCCAGTTTTAAAAATCGTGCTGAAACCGGGTAATCCTATCGCTGGCGCCCTTTTTTGCCCCGGTCAGAAGATTGCCCTATGCCCCATAAGGGGTAAATATGCACTTTCACGGTGCAAGCTGCGGAGAAAATGAGCAATAAAACCTAAATTGCTGAAATTGTCAGCAAACGAACTTATTCGCGCTTTTCACCCTTTGACAAGCCGTAGGGACATCGATAATATGCGCCCCGTTCACACGATTCCTCTGTAGTTCAGTCGGTAGAACGGCGGACTGTTAATCCGTATGTCACTGGTTCGAGTCCAGTCAGAGGAGCCAAATTTAGAAAAGCCTGCTTTCGAGCAGGCTTTTTGCTTTTCAGCATCTGTCAGTCGCATCGAAAGCCTCAGCTCAAAATGGCTTCCAGTCTGGCCAGCACTTCATTCACGACGGCATCAGGTATACGTTCCAGTCGTATGCCATTTCGGGCACTCATATCAATAGTTCTGGGCTGATCGCAGCGGATCACGCCCGTTGTTTTGGTTCCCGCCCCCTCCAGTGAGACGGCAAAACCGGCTGCGCGAGCAAAGTTTCCACCGCTGGTGACGGGAACAACAACGGGCAGGCGGGTCAGCTTGTTAAACGCGGCCTTAGATACGATAAGCACCGGACGTTTCCCGCTTTGCTCATGACCGGCAATCGGATCCAGTGAAACGAGCCAGATTTCCCCTCTGTCCATTTACAGGAGCTCCTTACCCACCGCAGGCGCATCAATCCATTCCCGATCCTCTTCGCTCATTTCGGCGTGCGGATCGCACTGCGCCAGCAGCTCCTCAAGCGAATAGCGGGGCCGTTTCTGGGGTTCAATAATCAGGCAGCCATTATCAATGGTCATACCCACTTCGCTATCGGTCGACAGCTCCAGCGTTTTCAGCACGGCGGGAGGAACCGCCAGCATGATGGATCCGCCGACCTTTTTCAGGCGAGTTGTATACATAGAACACCTCCGAATATTAT
>NZ_JANEWH010000219.1:0-4682 GCF_028069715.1 Kluyvera sp. Awk 3
CTCAAGAATATTATCTACGGTAAACGCGTTTTACTGACGATCATTTTCCCGACCTGTTCGCCAGCGCTGCGGATATCACCGACAGCGCTGCCCATCACCCCAGCGACTGCTGTGCCGATCCTGACGCCTGCCCACGTCAGCGCGCCCAGCCAGAATGCGGGTAACACCAGGAACATCACGCCCATAATAATATTCACAATCAGATCGTCGGAGGTGTTTTGCAGGCCCCAGAGGTTGAAGTACGAGTGGGTGTCGCTGTCGTACATCATCTGCATCAGCCAGTTATCCAGCCAGCGTGCCAGTTCCCACCAGAAGGTGAGGAAGAACAGGGCGAACTGCACAAAGCTTAGCGTGATGACCGTTTTAAGATCCCATGCCGAGAACAGCAGGATCACCGGAATACAAATCACCAGCGCCATTTCGAGGAAAGCCTGCACCATCGGCAGTGCCTGTCGGACGTTATCAAAAGCCGGAAACAGGGCGTAGCTCGAAAGCCCCGCGCCAATGATCCCGCCCACACGACTCAGCAACTGCGTCTGGCTGAGATTATTCCCCGCACTCCCACCAAACCCGTTGTACACCAGCCCGCCCTGCGATACCTGCATATTGCGCGGGCTCACCAGCGAGCGCAGTACCGCTTCTTCGTACTCCTCTTTCGACTGCCCCAGTTTTTGCAGACGCTGCCAGAGCGTGGTATCGACCTGTTTCAGTAGCTGATTTTTCAGCCCCGCATCACCATCGGACCACCACTCCTTACATGCTGGATAGCCTCCGCCACCCGTATCGTTCAGGCCATCATCGCGGCTGGCGTCATAAGGCCAGGCGGTGCGGGGCGAACGGGAATGATCGTGGTCGTAATAGCCTGGCGTGGAGAGGTAAAAAGACGATCCCACCCAGTCCACCTCCCGGCTCTGTTCCTCGCTAATATCGCTGCCCAGTCGCTTGAGGCGCGCGCGCGACGGCCCATAGCAATCGTTAACGAAATCCTGTAGCTCCTGCGCCAGCGCCGGATCGGCAATCCGGGTGTGTTGCACTTCAAAGCGCAACTGGCGCAAGTCCGGCTTGCAGGGCAAGACGGCGACGGCGGCGCTGGTGATGCCTTTGCCAAGCGCATGAGTGAAGTACCACCACACCGGCACCGAGGCGCTCTGGCCGCTAAGTTCGTTGATCAGCGGCGCATAGCCGGAATCGCCGGGCTGCACCACCGACCAGCCGCACTGCTTTGTGCGCTGGCTATCGTAGGTGAGGGTATTGATATCGACATTGAGGAACGGCACACCCGCGAAGAAGATCACCAGCAGGGCGCTGTAAAGTGAGTGCTCCACCCAGATGACCAGCAGGCGGGCGACGTTGCCCTCATCAGCCCCTTGGCCTCGCGCTTTCAGCCACAGGGCAACTAGTTTTGCCAGCAGGGGCAGGGCGAACAGCCCGGTGGCGGTCAGCGTCTGCCAAACGCCGTTGTTCACCAGCCAGCCGAGCAGGGTGAGCACGTACTCGAAATAGCTATTGGCTGTCATGGCGGGCTGTCCGGCTGTGGGTTATTCAACTGATGCAGGCGGCGGTCGCTGTCGTCCGACACCTCCACCGCCTGCCCCTGAAGCTGGTCGCGCTGCTGTTTGCGTTGCAGGATCTGGCTGGTGGTATTGCGTGTCAGTGCCTGGCGGAAATCGAGTTCCAGCTTAAGCTGGCTCAGCTCTTCATCCAGTTGGGCGGTGGTTTTGCCTAAGCTCTCCTGCGCCTCTTTAACGTTGGCGATATTCGGTTCACGCATGCCCGCGAGCAGCGTGCGCCGGGCCAGCAGCGCCTGTTCGGTGACGCGGGCCAGCGCCAGTTCTCCCGCCAGCCGTTCGGTGAGGACGGTGGCGTCCGGATCATCGCGCAGCGCCTCGACCACGCCGCGGGTCAGTTGCATGGATCCGCCGGAGGCTTTCGCCAGGTTGTCGAAGCCGGGTTTCTGGTTACCGTTAACCAGATCCGTCAGCACAGGCAGGATCTTCGCCTTTTCTTCGTCGATCAGCGGATGCAGACCGATCCCCGCCTGTGCGCCGGAACGTGCGTCCGGATTGTCGGTGGCCTGTGCCACGCTGATGGTCTGTTCACCCACCACGCGGTTCATCCATCCGGCGGCCTCTTCAGGGGATGTCCAGGTGCTACAAAGTTCCCCGTCGCATTCGGAGGAGGTAAGAGACGTGGTGCTGGTGGCGGGCTGCTGGTTGAGAATGTTCCAGCCTGCGGCGGTGGCGTCATGGACCACCTTGATTGGCGGCTGGCCTTTGCCGCCGCGCTTTTCGCCGCCCACCCAGTGCTTGCCCTTGTCGGCGGCCTCTTTTGCCGCTTTCTGGTCGGTGCGGATGGCGTCATTATCGCTGGCGGCGAGGGACTGGTAGTTCTCCGCTTTGGCTCCGGAAAACCAGGCGGAGTCGGCCGCTAAATCGGTCATCTTCTCCGCCATTTTCTGGCAGTTTAGCAGCGACTTATCAAAATCCAGCCGCCCCTGTAATACGCCGTTGGTCAGCAAATCATAAAGCTGCGGATTGGCACGCTGGATAATCATCGCGGGCAGGCTGGCGACCGCCCCGGTGGCACTCTGGATAACGTTGCCCATCAGCTGCTGGAAACCATCGGTGATGCCGTTTAGCTGGTTGCGCACCGTGGTGTCGATGTCGAAATTGCCGCACATCATATCGGCGTTCCAGCCAATGCCCACGCTGAGCGGCGAGGGGCTGCGGCGTACCGGAGGCGGCATGACTGCCTCGCCGCCGCCAATCTGATAGTAAAGCTGGTCGTCAACCGCGCCTCGCGTGCGGAAGCTGTAGTCGTCTGCCGCCACGCAAACCCAGGCGAAAAACAGTAAGACCAGGCAAAGAACTCTCATGACCGCCTCCGTTAACCCGTACTGCCGAGGAAGGTTTGCCCCCGGCGCGGACAGCATTTGTAAGGCCGCCACAGCGTCCAGGCGTACGCGCCATCCTCCGCCAGCTTGTCGGCGTAGGTGTCGGTGGCGCGGCCATCCGGGAACACCGAACAGGCGGCGGATTTTTTCGGCGTGAGCATTTGCCAGCGATGGTTATCGCTGTCACCTTCGATAACCGGGGTGGGCGGCCAGTACCCGGCGCGCGATGAGGCTGTCAGCGGCGTGTAGATATGCGACTGCCCGGTACGCGTCACCAGATCGGCCACGCGCTGGGTATAGTCGTGCGTCTGGCTGATGGCTCCGGCGCGCGGGTAGACATTGCCCCATATATCGCCGTTCTGACCGACTTCCCGCATGCCCGGCGTCAGCGCCTCCGGCCAGGTCATTTCCGGCACACCGCTGCGCCATGCCAGCGTATCGAGTTGACTCAGAAAGTACGGTTCAAAAGGCTGCGATGAAGGCGAGCAGATATAGCCAAACTGGGTGAAAAACTTCGCCAGTTCATCGCCTGCCGGGAAGCCGATGGCATCGGCATTCTTAAAGCGGATCTTGCTGTGCTGGCTGGCTGAACGAGGATTCGTATCGCCGCCGCCTTCGGCAACGCCAGGTATCGGAGGGCTTAACGGCGACATTTCCGCCCATGGATTCTGCCCCGTGTTGCTGTAAGCCGACATCACCAGATCCGGACGAAAATGGCTGACCTTCACCGACGTGCGCACCGTACAGCCGAACGGCGTGCAATAGAGCCAGTAGCATAGGCCGACTACCCGGTAGTTCACGCAGTCCGGCGACAGGGCGGAGGCTGCAATTTCCGGCGTGGTAATGGCTCTGAGCGGGAAAGCGGCGCACAGCATCAGGGGCAACAGAAGAGGAAAGCGGTCTGGCATAACGCCTCCGGCAACAGAGTTTTCTTCTGCCGGGTGTAGCGCAATGCTCATACGATCACTGCTGAAAACTGGAACCAGCCCGTGAAAATTGTTGAGTCTGGCATCAACCTTTGCCGGGCTTTCTGGTGTTATTCTGTGGTTCAGGCCGGGCTACGAAAGTGGTTCCGGCCTGTTTTTTTCTTCATTTTTTATTGTGTTTAAGGAGCAAGGCTTATGCCAGTAAAACGAAAACATCTGACCCGCCATGAAGTGGGGCAGATACTGCTTGCAGCGGACAGAGGGATCCATTTTGAGCGGGATTACTGCCTGATTCAGATGTGTTTTTTACACGGTCTGCGGGTCAGTGAACTGTGTGGGATGCGACTGTCGGATATCGATTTGGTCGGGCGTTCGGTGTATGTCCGACGGCTCAAAAACAGTCTCTCGACGCAGGATCCGCTGTTTGATGCCGAATTGCCCGCGTTGATGCGCTGGCTAAAGGTGCGCCGCCGCTGGCGGGAGGCTGACAGCGACTGGCTTTTTCTGTCGCAGAAAGGAGGCCCGCTGTCGCGTCACCAGGTCAGGTTATTGCTCAGACGTTACGGCGAACTGGGCGGCGTCAGCATTTCCGCATATCCCCATATGCTGAGGCACGGATGCGGCTATGCGCTGGCGGACCTGGGGCGTGATACGCGTCTGATACAGGATTATCTGGGGCACCGGAACATCCGGCATACGGTGATTTATACAGCGACAAATACGCAGAGATTTATGAATGTCTGGGGGAATATGAGAGAAAACCACACAATTAGTGCCAGAATGTAAAGTAGTATCAGAAAAATTTAGCAAAGTGTCAAAATTTTTCTGAGACCCCTTTTGATAACGGATTATCTCTCTGTTTT
>NZ_JANEWH010000022.1:0-46693 GCF_028069715.1 Kluyvera sp. Awk 3
TTATTTATCCTGGTAATGGTTTTTATTGGTGATCTGCATCTCATTTACCTTTAGTTTTTTGCCATTTACTAATATTTGATGGCAGTAATGAAAAGGTGTTTCTATACATTGCAAAATAGAATTTCAGGGTGACAAAAATACTACTAAACATCCTTTTCTTTGTTTAAAAACAGAGTTAATTGGACATCTTGCTGATATTTTAAGAGTGATTGCAATGAAGAAATACGCATTTTTACTGCTCCCTTTGTTATCCTGTGCGGCGCATGCAGGGTACGTGGACTATCGTCATGAGTACTATGATGATGGCCGGAATTACGACCGTGTCTATATGTCGAACCGTTTTGCAACCGGATTTGGTGTCGCGGTAGAAGCGGTGTCACGTTCGGATGACAAAGAGTCCAATCATGCGCTGAACAATATGGAATCTAACAGCGCAGAGTATACGGCTAGCTACCAGTTTGAATGGCAAGGATTTATTTGGCAACCGGGCATTGCCGTTGAGACGGGCGACGATATGGCAATCTATAAGCCTTATATTCGCGTACAGTACAACATCAATGATAACTGGTGGACGGCTTTTCGCTACCGTACTGAGTACGCCCGTCGTAACGGCGATGGGCGCGATGACCGCACCGTCTACCGTCCAGAAGCTTGGCTCGGCTATAACATCGATAACTGGATGTTTGAGCTTAACGGCATTTATAAAGTGGCGGATAGCGAAGATCTCTACAATAACGGCAAAGAGGATTATGAATATAACTTCCGCGTCGCTTATAACATTAACTCCTGGATTCCATTTATTGAAGTTGGCAATGTCTCATCCGGATATAATACCTCCACGACTGACGATCGCCAGACTCGCTACCGTATTGGTTTAGGTTATAACTTCTAATCATTAATATTCTCCAGTTTCGTTTATTGCGGTAAGTATCAGAATATACGTATAGCTTGTGTGAATAATGTGTCTAAGGAATTGACATCATGTCTAATGATGGAACCCGGGTTGGAAGCAATCAAAATATTGCCGTCAGACCTTTCGGATTCAGAGATAAAATCGGTTATTTATGTGGCGACCTGGGAACCTGTTTCATCCTCGGGTTAGTCAATAGTTTCTTAATGATTTATTACACCAACGTCATCGGCGTTTCCGGCGTGATTGTCGGGTCACTCTATTTTGTGACCAAACTTTTTGATGCGTTTGTGGATGTTGGCGTTGGGCGTTTATGTGATACCTCAAAACTGACCGCTCATGGGCGTTTTAACCCTTGGGTACGTCGCATGAAGTATCCGTTCTGCATTATTGCCGTGGTTCTGTTCCTGCCGTTTGTGCATGATTTTTCCTATACGGCAAAAATTATCTATATCTGCTGCTCCTATTTTGTTTACGGTTCTTTGTTATCGACCGTCAGTATTCCTTATGGCGCCATGTCTGCGGCGATTAGTTCTAATCCGGAAGACCGGGTATCGCTGTCAACTTACCGCAGCGTTGGTTCGGCGATTGGCGGCGGGGCCACCGGTTTTTTCATTCCGATCCTGATGTACACCACGCTGGTGGACGGCAGCCAGGTGATTTCCGGGCAACACTTTTTCTGGATTGCCATCGGTTGTGCAGTGCTGGGTTTTATTTTTTTAAGCCTGACCTGTCACTTAACGACGGAACGCGTACGGGTGGAAAGAAAAGAGAGCATGCCCGTTTCTGTACTGCTGAAGGGCTTGGCACGTAATAAGGCGCTGATTGTTTTAGTCGTTGTGGATCTGCTTATTGTGATTAATCAGGGCCTTTCCGGCACCAACATGACTTACCTGTTTAATGACTATTTCCACAATAAAGAGGCGATGTCTATCGCGCTGCTGTTTACCTTTGGTTCGCTGGTTTTGTTAGCGCCATCGGCATCGTGGCTCACCAGACGGTTCGGTAAAAAAGAGGCCAGTGTCGGTGCGCTGCTTTTTGCGGTCGTCATGTATGTGCTGATGTACTTCATCCACATTACGGACGCGAAAATTTATCTGATTTTCCTGTTCCTGGCGACGTTGGGCGCGGGCTTGTTCAACCTGATGATTTGGGCGTTTATGACCGACGTATGCGACTATCACCAGTATGTAACCGGCGATCGCGAAGATGGCACTGTGTATGGTGTGAACTTCTTTGCCCGTAAGATTGGCCAGGCATGCGCCGGGGCGATTGGCGGGTTTATGCTGGCGATTATTGGCTATCAGTCTTCATCGACGGGCGGCGCCGTGCAAACCAGCATCGTGCAGGAAAATATCTACACAATGGCGAACCTTCTGCCAGCTTTATGTTTGTTCCTGGCGGCAGTCATTTTGATTTATTTCTATCCACTTAACCGTAAAGAAACGCTGAAAATGGAAGAGACATTGAACAAATTCAATGGGATAAGTAAGTAATCTGCGTATGTGAAACGAAAGGCGAGGGAGCAATCTCTCGCCTTTCGTTTATCTGAAGTCAGTCAAACAAGATTTTTTGTGATGAGCGTCACAAAAATATTGCACAGCCAGCCGGATAAGCTTATTATTTGTCCATCAAACGACCACAAAATAACTATGGGTAAAGGTGTGACTATGCTGACTGCAATCAAAAACGTTTTTGTTTCCTACCTGATCTCAATGTCTGAGCTGCATCCTGAAGTGACTCGCTTCTAATTCGCTGAAAAAATTCCAAAAAAACCGCCTGACGGCGGTTTTTTTATATCGATTCTCCGGATAACCACGGGCTGGCGACGCGGACCGTCTTGCGATGTTTGTCGCCATTGATGATATGCAGCGCGCTGAGTCGGCCAATCTCGTAGTGCGGTAACTGCACCGTCGACAGCGACGGCAGGAACAGATCGCCAATGCCTACCATATTGTCGTAACCCAATACCGCAACGTCCTGCGGGATCTTCAACCCTTGCGCCAGCAGCGTCTGGTAAACCATAAACGCGATGCGATCGTTACCGCAAATTACCGAATCAAACTGGGGTTTACCCTGCTTGATATGCGCCAGTACTCTGGACGGCATATCGCGGTAGTGCGCATCGCCGTACTCCATGTAGTAATGCGTCAGCGTATCAGGGTTAATACCCGCTTCGCGGCAGGCGCGCTCCAGCCCCTGTCGGCGGCGTACGGTAGCCAGATGATTTTCCGGCAGATGCAGGCACAGCGGGCGGGTATACCCTGCCGCCAGCAGCCCCTTCACCGCTTCATATTGCCCTTGTTCATCGTCCGGAATAAAGCTGGCGACCGGATCGTTCAGGCTTTCACAGTTTGCCAGCACGCACGGCAGAGTGAGCAGCTTGGCGGGAACGGGCACCTGACGTAGGCCCATGGTGGTGTAAATAATACCGCCGGGACGGTGTGAGAGTAACAGGTCGACAATCGCCTCCGGGCTATCGTCAGAAAACATATTCACCACGAAACTGTTCCAGCCGTGCGCGCGCGCGGTCTCTTCAATCGACAGCGTGATCTCGACCGAGAAGGGCGTGGTGACCGTATCCAATGCCAGTACGCCGATAGTTTTCGGCGTATCGTGCGCGCCACGAATACGTTTAGCTGAGAGATCGGGGACATAGTTCGTTTGGGCAATAGCGGATTGTACGCGAGCCAGCGTTTCCGGCTTGAGCCGCTCCGGGCTGTTCAGGGCGCGGGAAACCGTCATCAGGGAGACGTTCGCCAGCTTCGCTACATCTTTTAAAGATGCCATATTTCAGACTCCACGATTGCAACAGAACCACTAACTTACTGATGTAAAAGGATAGCGCGTTATTCTAGCGTACTCTACTTCCCCGTTATGGCAGGAAATAGTTGATCATGATCTTATTTTTATAATGTTAACGTTAACTTTTGTGATTAACATCGGATATCGCAGCAAAATGACATGAGAATCGCTTTTTGTTAACGTTACCATTATGGCGTTAACCCACGATGAGATTGCTATGATGAAAGAACATCACTCCAGCAGTTACTTGTTACTTAGCGCCTTGCTGTTTTTCTTTTTTGTCACCTGGTCCTCTTCAGGTTCGCTGCTCTCTATCTGGCTGCACCAGGAGGTGGGGCTACAGCCTGGCGATACGGGCATTATTTTCTCCGTTCTGTCGGTTTCCGCGCTGTTTGCGCAGATCTGCTACGGTTTTATTCAGGACAAGTTAGGCCTTCGCAAACACCTACTCTGGTATATCACCGTACTGCTCATTCTCTCCGGCCCGGCATATTTGCTCTTTGGCTACCTTCTGAAAATCAACATCTTGATTGGCAGCCTTTTTGGCGGCCTCTACATTGGGCTGACCTTTAACGGCGGGATCGGTGTGCTGGAGTCTTACACTGAGCGCGTGGCGCGCCAGACGCATTTCGAGTTTGGCAAAGCGCGGATGTGGGGGTCGCTGGGATGGGCCGTCGCCACCTTCTTTGCCGGATTGCTATTTAACATCAACCCGCAGCTTAACTTTGCGGTGGCAAGCTGCTCGGGGCTGGTTTTTTTCTTCCTGCTGGTTCGTCTATCAGTACCGGGTGATACGCAGGCGCTTTCAACAGAGGGCGAGAAGAGCAACATTAAGCTGGAAGATGCCCTGCGTCTGCTGACGCTGCCGCGCTTCTGGGCCCTGGTCTTTTTCGTGGTCGGAACCTGCATTTATGGCGTCTACGATCAGCAATTCCCGGTCTACTTCTCCTCACAGTTCCCGACGCTGCAGGAAGGGAATGCGATGTATGGCTATCTGAACTCGTTCCAGGTCTTCCTTGAAGCGGCAGGGATGTTCTGCGCGCCGTGGCTGGTTAATCGCATTGGCGCGAAAAACGGGCTGATTTTTGCAGGGATGATCATGGCCTTGCGCATGGTGTCTTCCGGGCTGGTTGAGGGGCCGTTGCTGATCTCCATCACCAAGTTGCTGCACGGCGTTGAGCTGCCGGTACTGCTGGTCTCCATCTTCAAATACAACAGCGCCAACTTTGATAAGCGCCTCTCCTCAACGCTGTACCTGGTCGGGTTTGCTTGCACCAGCTCGGTTATCGCCACCGTACTGTCACCGCTTGCGGGCTATAGCTATGAAAAATATGGCTTTGCCGAATCCTACCTGTTTATGGGAGCGCTGGTGTTCTGCACCACCTTTATTTCCATCTTCCTATTACGCGCCAGCAAGCCGGCTTCCGATCCGCTGCTGACACAATCTTCTGCTGTCTGAACAAGAGTGAAGAATATGACATTTTCAATTGCCCATGCTGAACAGGAACTCGAGAAACGCAGCGCCACGCTGAATCCGCGCTGGTATCCGCGCTATCACCTTGCCGCGCGCGCCGGGTGGATGAATGACCCTAACGGACTGGTGTGGTTCGACGGCTGGTACCACGCGTTTTATCAGCATCATCCCTACTCAACCCAGTGGGGGCCAATGCACTGGGGGCATGCGCGGAGTAAAGACCTGGTGCACTGGGAGCATCTGCCGGTGGCGCTGGCGCCGGAAGGCCCTGAGGATAAAGACGGCTGTTTCTCCGGCTCAGCGGTGGTCGACGGCGACACGCTGGCGCTGATCTACACCGGGCATAAGTTTCATGGCGATCCGGGCAGTGACGATAATCTCTACCAGGTGCAGTGCCTGGCGACCAGCCGCGACGGGATTCATTTTGAACGTCAGGGACAGATTATTGATACTCCCGCCGGGTTGCATCACTTCCGTGATCCGAAAGTCTGGCGTGAAGGCGATACCTGGTACCTGATTGTCGGTTCGCGCGTTGGCGATACCGGGCAGGTGCGCCTGTACAGCTCCGCCGATCTGCGTCAGTGGCAAGAAGAGGGCGTGTTGGCCGAAGCGCAGGAAGGCATGGGCTATATGTGGGAGTGTCCGGACTTCTTCACGCTCAACGGGAAGCGGATACTGATGTTTTCACCGCAGGGGCTGGCGGCGGAAGGTTATCGCAACCGCAATCTGTTCCAGAGCGGCTATCTGATTGGCGACTGGCAGCCGGGGCAGCCGTTTTCGACCGATGGCGAATTCATTGAGCTGGACCACGGGCACGATTTTTATGCCCCACAAAGCTTCCTGACGCCGGATGGCCGCCGCATCGTGATCGGCTGGTTGGATATGTGGGAATCGCCGATGCCGGAACAGCAGGATGGCTGGGCGGGGATGCTCTCTCTGCCGCGTGAAATTCGTCTCGGCGCAGATAACCGCCTGCAGATGGTTCCCGCCGAAGAGGTGGCGACGCTGCGCGGCAGTTATTACCCGCTGCTGGCGCAGCAGTTGCACAATCAACGTTCACACATCGTGGATGACGCTGAGGCGATTGAGCTGGAACTGGTGTGGTCGATGAAAAACGCGAC
Source organism: Kluyvera sp. Awk 3 (assembly GCF_028069715.1). Lineage (NCBI taxonomy): Bacteria > Pseudomonadati > Pseudomonadota > Gammaproteobacteria > Enterobacterales > Enterobacteriaceae > Kluyvera > Kluyvera sp. Awk 3. The sequence goes on from NZ_JANEWH010000022.1 coordinate 6,311, forward strand.
GGCGGAAAGCTACGGCCTCGCGTTAGGCGATGGCTTGCGGATCGCTGTTGATACTCAGGCGCAGCGGCTGACGCTGGAGCGCCGCTATCCGCAATTCGCGCTGGAAGGGACGCGCAGCATCGCGTTACCGGCGGGCGATCGTCTGTCGCTGCGGATATTTATCGATCGTTCCTCCGTGGAAGTTTTCGTGAATGACGGTGAGGCCTGCTTAAGTAGCCGCATTTATCCGCTGGAAGGGCAACGTGAACTGGCGCTGTTCGCCAGCAACGGGCGAGCCACGCTGCACAGCGGCGGCTATTGGCCCCTGGATAAATAACCGGAGGAAGAAGCATGATGAATATCTGGGCGCTAGGCGATGCAGTGGCCGATCTGCTTCCCATTGGCGACAGGCGCTATGAGGCCTGCCCCGGCGGCGCGCCGGTAAACGTCGCGGCGGGGGCCGCGCGATTAGGTTGCCGCAGCGGTTTTATTGGGCGGGTGGGTGACGATCCTTTCGGCCATCTTTTGCAGCAGACGCTGCGGGAGTATGGCGTCAACACGCAGGCAATGGAGCTGGATGACCAGCACCGCACCAGCACGGTGGTGGTGTCGCTCGGTAAAGGCGGCGAGCGGGATTTCACCTTCCTGGTGAATCCCTCCGCCGATCAGTTCTTGTCGGCGCAGGCGCTCCCTGAGTTTGGCGCGGATATCCTGCACTTTTGCTCGCTGGCGCTGGTGGCGCCGGCCTGCCGCGATACGCTGGCGCAGGCGATTGTGGGTATTAAACAGCAGCATGGCCTGCTGAGTTTTGACGTCAATCTGCGTGAGCAAATGTGGCCCGACCCCGAAAGCATGCTGGAAACCGTGCGCCACTTTGCCCGTCAGGCCGATATCCTGAAGCTCTCGGAAGAGGAGTGGTATTGGTTAACCCAGTCCCAGAGCTTTGCCGAAGCCATTACTGGGCTGGAGGCCTATCCGGCGACGCTCAAAGTGGTGACTTACGGCGCGCAGGGGGCGATGGTTTTGTACCAGGGGAACGTTGTGCACTTCAGCGGTTATGTAGTTGAGAGTGTGGATACGACGGGGGCGGGCGATGCGTTTATGGCGGGCTTGCTCGCCAGCCTTGCACAGCAAGGGATGCCTGACGATATCACGCAGTTACATCGCGCGATGGCGCAAGCCAGCGCCTGTGGCGCACTGGCGACCACGCAGAAAGGGGCGCTTTCGGCGATTCCCGACCGCGATGCGGTGGCGCAGTTTATTGCCGCGCGACCATGGCCGGAGTACGAGGTGAAGTAACGCTCGCTGACAATAAAAAAGCCGGGAAACATTAACGTTTCCCGGCTTCTTCAGCGAATCAATATTCCCACGTCTCCGGGTCAATTCCCAGCTCACGCATAATTTCTTTCGCCGCTTCCGGAATTTCATCGCTGCGCTCTTTCCGCAGGTCTTCATCGTTAGGTAACGGTTGACCGGTAAAAGCATGCAGGAACGCTTCACACAGCAGTTCGCTGTTGGTGGCGTGACGCAGGTTGTTCACCTGACGACGCGTGCGTTCATCGGTGAGGATCTTCAACACCTTCAGAGGAATGGAAACCGTAATTTTTTTTACTTGCTCACTCTTCTTACCGTGCTCAGCGTATGGGCTGATATATTCGCCGCTCCATTCAGCCATGAGATACCTTTAATCCTCTAGTCATTAGTTAACAGGCCGGTTCAGGGCCATGATCGCGCGTAGTGTACCGTAGTGGCCTTGCGCTGACACGCGCTTCGCCTTCGCAGATGTGCGCTAATGCATATAATTTTAACGGCTATTTGCCAATAGCTCAATCTATACGCAAAGAGGTTTAGATGTCTAGATGTATTGACGGCTATGACAACAATGTTTACTCTGGGGTCTGACTTTTCACAGACCTTGCCAGGAACGAATCCTCATGACCCGTAAACAGGCCACCATCGCAGTGCGTAGCGGATTAAATGACGACGAGCAGTATGGTTGTGTTGTCCCGCCGATTCATCTTTCCAGTACCTATAACTTTACCGGCTTTAACGAACCGCGCGCGCATGACTACTCGCGTCGTGGTAACCCGACGCGTGACGTCGTGCAACGCGCGCTGGCTGAGCTGGAAGGCGGCGCGGGCGCCGTGATGACCAATACGGGCATGTCGGCGATTCACCTGGTGACCACCGTCTTCCTGAAACCTGGCGATCTGCTGGTGGCGCCGCACGACTGCTACGGCGGCAGCTACCGTCTGTTTGATAGCCTGGCAAAACGCGGCTGCTATCGCGTGCTGTTTGTCGATCAGGGCAATGATGAAGCCTTAAAAGCGGCGCTGGCGGAAAAACCGAAGCTGGTGCTGGTCGAAAGCCCGAGCAACCCGCTGCTGCGCGTGGTCGATATTGCGAAAATCTGCCAGCTGGCACGTGAGGCCGGCGCGGTGAGCGTGGTGGATAACACCTTCTTAAGCCCGGCGCTGCAAAACCCGCTGGCGCTTGGCGCCGATCTGGTGCTGCACTCCTGCACCAAATACCTTAACGGCCATTCCGACGTGGTGGCGGGCGTGGTGATTGCTAAAGATCCGGATACCGTCACAGAACTGGCATGGTGGGCGAATAATATCGGCGTCACCGGCAGCGCGTTCGACAGCTACCTGTTGCTGCGCGGCCTGCGTACGCTCTCTCCACGTATGGAAGTGGCGCAGCGTAACGCGTATGCGATTGTCGACTTCCTGAAAACCCAACCGCTGGTGAAAAAGCTGTATCATCCTTCTCTGCCGGAAAACCAGGGCCACGAAATTGCCGCCCGCCAGCAGAAAGGGTTTGGCGCGATGCTCAGCTTCGAGCTCAACGGCGACGAGCAAACGCTGCGCCGCTTCCTGAGCGGGCTGTCGTTGTTCACCCTGGCGGAGTCGCTGGGCGGGGTAGAGAGCCTGATCTCGCATGCGGCTACCATGACCCATGCGGGCATGGCGCCGGAAGCGCGCGCCGCTGCGGGGATTTCTGAGACGCTATTACGCATCTCAACCGGTATTGAAGATAGCGAAGACTTAATTGCCGATCTGGAAAATGGATTCCGGATCGCAGCACAGGGGTAAATATGAGTGTGATTGCGCAGGCAGGGGCGAAAGAGCGTCAGCTGCATAAATTTGGTGGGAGTAGTCTGGCGGATGTGAAGTGTTACCTGCGTGTTGCCGGCATTATGGCGGAGTACTCTCAGCCAGGCGATATGATGGTGGTTTCCGCCGCCGGTAGCACCACCAACCAGCTGATCAACTGGCTGAAGCTCAGTCAGACCGATCGCCTCTCTGCGCATCAGGTTCAGCAGACGCTGCGCCGCTATCAGTCCGATCTGATTAGCGGCCTGCTGCCCGCCGAGATTGCCGATGGCATGATTGCCGACTTTATTCATGACCTGGAGCGGTTAGCCGGGCTGCTGGATAACGGCGTCAACGACGCGGTGTACGCGGAAGTGGTCGGCCACGGTGAACTGTGGTCGGCGCGCCTGATGGCGGAAGTCCTCAAGCTGCAAGGTCTGGACGCTGCCTGGCTCGATGCCCGCGCGTTCCTGCGTGCCGAACGTAGCGCGCAGCCGCAGGTGGATGAAGGATTGTCATACCCTCTGTTACAACAGCTGATGGCGCAGCATCCGGGTAAACGCCTGGTGGTGACCGGTTTTATCAGCCGTAATAACGCGGGTGAAACCGTACTGTTGGGGCGTAACGGTTCCGACTATTCCGCCACCCAGATTGGCGCGCTGGCGGGTGTTTCCCGCGTTACCATCTGGAGCGACGTGGCGGGCGTGTACAGCGCCGATCCGCGTAAAGTGAAAGATGCTTGTCTGCTGCCGCTGCTGCGTCTGGATGAAGCCAGTGAACTGGCGCGTCTGGCCGCTCCGGTGCTGCACGCGCGTACCTTACAGCCGGTTTCCGGCAGCGATATCGATCTGCAATTGCGCTGTAGCTACACGCCGGATCAAGGGTCCACGCGCATCGAACGCGTGCTGGCTTCCGGTACCGGCGCGCGGATTGTCACCAGCCATGATGATGTCTGTTTAATCGAATTCCGCGTTCCGGCTAGCCAGGACTTTAAGCTGGCGCATAAGGAGATCGACCAGATACTCAAACGCGCGCAGATTCGTCCGCTGGCGGTTGGCGTACACGCGGATCATCGTCTGCTGCAGTTCTGCTATACCTCGGAAGTGGTTGATAGCGCGCTGAAAATTCTCGATGAAGCGGGTCTGCCGGGCGAACTACGCCTGCGACAGGGGCTGGCGCTGGTGGCGATGGTTGGTGCGGGCGTCACCCGCAACCCGCTGCACTGCCACCGTTTCTGGCAACAGCTTAAGGGGCAGCCGGTCGAATTTACCTGGCAGTCGGAAGAGGGCATCAGCCTGGTCGCCGTACTGCGTGCTGGCCCGACGGAAAGCCTGATTCAGGGTCTGCACCAGTCGATTTTCCGTGCCGAAAAACGCATTGGCCTGGTGCTGTTCGGCAAAGGGAATATCGGTTCCCGCTGGCTGGAACTGTTTGCCCGTGAGCAGACGACGCTATCGGCCCGAACCGGTTTTGAATTTGTGCTGGCAGGCGTGGTGGATAGCCGCCGCAGCCTGCTGAGCTATGAAGGGCTGGACGCCAGCCGCGCGCTGGCTTTCTTTGACGATGAAGCCGTTGAGCAGGACGAAGAGTCGCTGTTCCTGTGGATGCGCGCTCACCCTTACGACGACCTGGTGGTACTGGATGTCACCGCCAGCGAACAGCTGGCCGATCAGTATCTCGATTTTGCCAGCCACGGTTTCCACGTGATCAGCGCCAACAAACTGGCCGGGGCCAGCAGCAGCGATAAATATCGCCAGATTCACGACGCGTTTGAAAAAACCGGCCGTCACTGGCTGTATAACGCCACCGTAGGCGCGGGTCTGCCGGTTAACCATACCGTGCGCGACCTGATTGAAAGCGGCGACAGCATTCTGGCGATCAGCGGTATCTTCTCCGGCACGCTCTCCTGGCTGTTCCTGCAGTTTGATGGCACTGTGCCGTTTACCGACCTTGTCGATCAGGCCTGGCAGCAGGGGCTGACCGAGCCGGACCCGCGTGTCGACCTCTCCGGTAAGGATGTGATGCGTAAGCTGGTGATTCTGGCGCGTGAGGCGGGCTATGACATTGAGCCGGACCAGGTTCGTGTGGAATCGTTGGTGCCGGCGCACTGTGAAGAAGGCTCAATCGACCATTTCTTTGAGAACGGCGATGAGCTGAATGAGCAGATGTTGCAGCGTCTGGAAGCCGCTCAGGAAATGGGGCTGGTGCTGCGTTATGTGGCGCGTTTCGACGCCAACGGCAAAGCGCGCGTTGGCGTGGAAGCGGTGCGTCAGGAACATCCGCTGGCCTCGCTGCTACCGTGTGATAACGTCTTTGCCATTGAAAGCCGCTGGTATCGCGATAACCCGCTGGTGATTCGTGGGCCGGGCGCCGGCCGCGACGTGACCGCCGGGGCCATTCAGTCGGATATTAATCGTCTGGCGCAGTTGCTGTAACTAGCGTTTGCCGTTCGCCGCAAAAACCTCTTTTGCGGCGAACAGGCCGTTGAGCGCCGCTGGAAATCCCGCATAAACCGCCATCTGCATAATCACTTCTATGACCTCTTCCTGCGTTAAGCCAACGTGCAGCGCAGCGGCAATGTGCACTTTGAGCTGCGGCGCGGCGTTACCCATGGCGGTCAGCGCGGCGACGGTGGCAATTTCCCGGCTACGCAGGTCCAGTCCCGGACGCGCATAAATATCGCCAAACGGGAACTCAAGCAGATAGCGGGCGAAGTCCGGTGCGATATCCTTCAGGCTATTCACGACGGCCTCTCCCCCTTTCCCATCAACCTGTTGCAGCATTTTCTGACCGGTTATATAGCGTTCTGAATCCATCATCATCACCTCGTTTGTTAGCGTATGGCGAGAGGATAGAGCGCGCAGAATCATTTGGATAATACCGATTCCGTGATACCTTTTCGGTATGACTACATCCCCTTTGCACGCGCTGGATATCCGGCTGCTGCGCTACTTTGCCGTGGTGGCGGAAGAGAACAATATGCGTCGTGCGGCGGAAAGGCTGTATATGTCGCAGCCGCCGCTGAGCCGTCACATTCGCCAGCTTGAAGAACGGCTGGGGGTAACGCTTTTTGTCCGGCATACCAAAGGGCTGACGTTAACGGCTGAAGGGCGGCAGGTGCTGGCGATTATTCGCCCACTGTTGGCGCAGCAGGATGAAACCTATGATGCCCTGAGCCGGCTCGCTCAGGCTGGCGCGTCATCGCTACGCATTGGATTGACCACCGCATTTGAGCAGGGCGTTTTTGCCACGCTGGAAACCGTGCTGGCGGCCCAGGTGGAGACACTGCACGTTGTGCGGCACGGTTCACCAGAGCTGGTGCGTCAGGTGCGCCGCGGAAAACTGGATGCTGCGCTGGTGGCGCTGCCGCTGGAAACCCCAGGGTTAAGCCTGATGCCTCTTAGCCGACAGGAGCCGTTGATTGCGGCGTTGCCCGCACAATGGCCTGAGTCGAAGCAGCAGCAACTGATGCTCAGCGAACTGAACGGTCGACCGTTATTCTGGTTCAAGCGCGAGCGTAACCCCGCCTTCTTTGACTTTACTCGCGATATTTTCCGCCGGGCGGGTTACCTGCCCGCCTGTATTGAAGAGCCGCTGGAACATGACGTGCTGCTGGCGCGTATTGCCCGCGGAGAAGGGCTGAGTTTGTTTCCCGAATCGTTTGCTGCGATTCAGCGCCAGGGCGTGGTTTTCCGGCCCATTGATGAAGCCGCCCTGTACGTCCAGTGCGGGCTCGTGATGTCGCCGGAAAATGCGGCGAGGCTGGATTGGCTGGTGAACGTGGTTCAGGCAGACTCGCGCGGCACCAGTTGACCCGACAACGTAATCGCCTGATTTTGTAATGTTGGCTCGCGCAATTTACGGATCATCAGCGTCGCGGCCTGACGCCCGGTTTCTTCGCTGGCCGAGGAGACGTAGGTAAATGACGGCGAGGTCAGGTTGATGTGCAACATGTCTTCAAAGCCGATTAGCGCCACCTGCTGGGTTAAAAAGACATCTTTCCCCACGGTGCGCCCCACCTTATGAATTCCATCGATACAGCCGATCATTGCATCCGGTGAATGACACAACAGGGCGGTAATGGCGTTATTGTTTTCCAGCAGCTGACGCGTCGCGACGCTGGCGGCGTACGTATCATCGCCGCAGGCGGGACTGAATTCGTCGCGAGTCGCAATACCGAGGCGGGTGAGGGTGCTGCGAAAACCGACCAGCCGCTGCTGGCGAATCAGATCGTGTTCCTGGCCGCCGAGGTAGGCGATGTAGCGGTGGCCGCGCTCCAGCAGATAGCGAGTTGCCAGGCTGGCCGCCTGTTGGTTATCACGCATCACCAGGTTGCACTTTTCTTTGATGGGAGACTGTGAGACGACGACCAGCGGTAATGGGCATTGGCGAATTTGTGCGGGCAGCGTATCGCGACGCACATCCGATGCCAGATAGATAACGCCAGCGACGCCCTGCTGTTTAAACGACAGGAGGCAGCGCTCAAGATGTTCATGCTCATTAAGCGGCTGGCCGAGGAACACCATGTAACCCTGCGCTTCCAGCTCCTGGACGATGCTGGCCATCACTTTGATGGAGAAGCTGTCGCTAAAGTCGCGCAGAATCAGGCCAATCAGATTGGAGGTATTGGCCCGGAGGTTGGCGGCCGCCACGTTGTGGACGTAGCCCAGCTCGTGGATAGCAGCCTGCACTTTTTCGATGGTCGCATCGGAGATTTTTCCTTTCTGGCGTAGCACCAGCGACACGGTAGAAACCGAGACGCCCGCGCGCTTCGCGACATCAATTATGCTGACCTTCTTCAAAAGTGCTCCCTGGACCATCGTGAATATCCGCAGAAAACAAGGAGGTGCCCATCAGAGATGGGACCTCCAACCGGCGACAATCTTATGATTATTTGCCAATCATCGTCGACATGGTTTGCGCGATAAATTGCGCTCTGGCGCCAAAAATCACCTGAATACCGTTATCACCGACGAAAACGACGCCGCGCGCACCGATATTGTTCAGACCATCCTTATCCACCGATCCTTTATCCGACACTTCCAGGCGTAGGCGGGTAATGCACGAGCCCACGGAGGCGATATTCTGCTCGCCGCCCAGCAGGCTGATAATTTCCGTTGCCAGATCTTCATCGGTTTTATCGTTAGCGCTCACCGTGGTTTCGGTACGGCCCGGCGTTTTGATGTCAAAACGGCGAATCACGAAACGGAAGGTGAAGTAGTAAATCAGCCCCATCGGCACGCCGACGATAATCGCATTCAGGAAGTTCGTCTGATAGCCGTTAAACGACGGCAGGATGCCAAACGAAATGTAGTCGATAAGCCCGGCGGAGAACGATTTGGCGATGTGCGCGTGCAGCAGGTACATCACCATGTAGGAGAGGCCTGCCATAATGGCGTTGAAGATGTAGAGAATGGGCGCCACGAAGATAAAGGTGAACTCGACCGGTTCGGTGATCCCGGTGAGGAAACAGGTCAGCGCGGCGGAGAACAGAATCCCGGCGGCGATTTTTTTATTTTTCGTGTGCGCTTCGTGGTACATCGCCAGGCACGCCGCAGGCAGCGCGAACAGCATCAGCGGGAACTCGCCCTGCATAAACTTACCGGCGTTCTGATAAGTATCGCTGCTGAAGGATTTCACCCCTTCTTCCAGCATTTTGAACCAGATGGTTTGGTCACCGTGAATCACCTGGCCTGCGTGGGTGGTGTAATCGCCGAAGGAGTACCAGAATGACGGATACCAGATGTGGTGCAGGCCCAGCGGAATCAGCGCGCGCTCAACCAGCCCGAAGATAAAGGTCGATACCGCCTGGTTATCGCCGTTGATCACCACCGACAGCGCGTCAATGCCTGCCTGAATGTGCTGCCAGATGTACGGCAGAAGCAGCCCGAGAATAAACGACAGCAGGGCGGTTGCAATGGCGACAAAGCGTTTGCCGGAGAAGAATCCAAGGAACTCCGGTAGCTGCATTTTGTGGAAGCGGTTATAGCACCACGCGGCGAGGATACCGCAAATCAGGCCGCCAAAGACGCCCATTTGCAGAGTCGGAATGCCGACCACCATCGCATATTTCCCACCTTGTCCCGCCATTTCCGGCGTGATACCGAGCACGGTACTGATGGTAATGTTGGTCACAAAGACGGAGACCGCGGCAGACAGCGCCGCGATGCCGGATTCGGACGCCAGACCGACGGCGGAGCCGATAGCAAACAGCATCGGCAGGTTGTCGAAAATAATGCCGCCTGCGTTCATCATCAACGGCAGGTGGAATTTATCCCCGAACGCCAGCAACAGACCGGCCGCAGGCAGCAGCGAGATGGGCAGCATCAGCGCGCGGCCTATCATCGACAGTTTAGAAAGCGATTTAACGACACTCGATATCAGACTCATACTGATTTCCCCCGGATAGACGCCTCTTCGTGCGTGCTTTTAATAACCCTGTTTATGTTAGGTATAACGTTATAGTAGAACGTTCTACTTATCGTGAAACAAGCCATTAACGTCTGCAATAGAATTTTTGTCAGGGCCGCAGAAGAGTGAGAGAACTGAGAAGTAGTTCTCACTTTAATGTATTAGAGGGTGGGGATTCGTGTGGGCATATATTCATCGTTTTGGGCATTGTACTGGCATGCCAGGGTGGTCACGAGACGCATAATATGCGCGGCAGAGTAGCGGGAGCTTTGCTGAAACTCATCCTGCACGGCGAGCCAACGGAAGAAACGTCGGCTGGCTGTGAGAGTTATCTTGCTACCATTGTCTTGGCGGTGGTCGGTTAATGGGCAGACCATTTTTTGATTACGGCCCTGCGCCCATAACTGCCACAGATTTTTCCACCATCCTTGATTCGTTTTGCCCAACAGTCGCCAGGCATCCGTATTGTCTTCATCGACGGTCTTCTCTTCAATAAACCAGAGTGAAGCCCGGCGCTGACGAAATAACTCCGCCCATGCGGTGATGATCGCCCCGCGAAGAAAGCATTCGTGGGCCACAATATGGGTACCCACCTCGGGGAAGCGGTTCTTGAGTACGCGAAAATGGCCATGGGCGGCTATGACAGGGCGTAGAATCATCCCGTTCGCATTGCGCTTCAGCGCCGCTGCCCCGTACTGGATTTCGTCAAATTGACTGCGCTGAAGGAACTGCCGTTCTTTCAGCGCAACGCTTTGAATAATATCGTGATGATGGGTCGGTGTGGGGCGAATGCCTTTCCAGCGGTAGCGCAACGTATTTCCTGCCGGATATGGCGTGTAATTGCCCGATACATGGAGGATATTGCCGCGAACAGCATCGAAACTAAAAAGCAGGTAGAGCTTCTGCGCGGCAAGTTCGCCCTGAAAGTCCATAATAAACGGCACGCTGCAAATCGCGTCTGGTGATAAGGCATTTGTCAGCGGCTGTTGCTTTGGCGTCCACACTTTTTTGCAGCGTTGACACTGCAATCGTTGGCTTCCTCCCGGATTATGCCCGTAACGGATCACCTCCGCCTGGTAGCAAGCAGGGCAAAAATGGCCGTATTCACGCGCATAGCCGGTGAAACAGGCGGCTGCCCAGCGTTGAAATTCCTCATCATTAAAAAGTGGCGGGTAGCTTCCGCATGCCCGGCAGTGCAGGGCGGGATAGCCCAATCGATAATCCGGCCACTGATAATCTGGCGATGTGGCTAACCCTAAATTAGGGCAACCATACGTTTTGCAGGTATTAATCGTGAAGAGAGAATCCATCGTGCTACCAACGATTTCGACAGGTCGTTGATTTTGTTCTACGACTGTCACCCACCGCTGTGATTGTTCTCACATAAAAAAACCTTTCAGAACGTAACGTAGCGATTCCTCATATGACTGAAAGGGATTGATTATGAAGTTAAAAACGATTGCCGCCGGCATACTGCTGACTCTGCCATTCTGGGCGTGCGCCAAAGACGTCACCATTATCTATACCAACGATCTGCATGCCCATGTGGAACCTTATAAGGTGCCATGGATTGCCGATGGAAAGCGCGATATTGGCGGCTGGGCGAATATCACCACGCTGGTGAAGCAGGAAAAAGCCAAAAATAAGGCCACGTGGTTTTTTGATGCTGGCGACTATTTTACCGGGCCGTACATCAGCAGTTTGACCAAGGGTAAGGCGATTATCGACATCATGAACACGATGTCGTTTGATGCCGTCACGATGGGTAACCATGAATTTGACCACGGTTGGGACAACACGCTGCTGCAGCTGAGTCAGGCAAAATTCCCGATTGTGCAGGGCAATATTTTCTATCAGAACAGCAGCAAAATGTTCTGGGATAAGCCGTACACCATTATTGAAAAAGATGGGGTGAAGATTGGCGTGATTGGCCTGCACGGCGTGTTTGCTTTTGATGACACCGTTTCTGCCTCGACGCGCGTTGGGATTGAAGCGCGTGATGAGGTGAAGTGGCTGCAACGCTATATTGATGAGCTAAAAGGTAAGGTCGATCTGACGGTGGCGCTGATTCATGAAGGAACTCCGGCGCGCCAGTCCAGCCAGGGAAGCACCGACGTTCGTCGCGCGTTGGATAAAGACATTCAGACCGCCAGCCAGGTGAAAGGGCTGGATATCCTAATCACTGGCCACGCCCACGTCGGCACGCCGGAGCCGATTAAAGTGGGTAAGACGCTGATTTTGTCCACCGATAGCGGCGGTATTGACGTGGGGAAACTGGTGCTGGATTACAAAGAGAAGCCGCATGACTTTACGGTGAAGAATTTTGAGCTGAAAACCATTTTTGCCGATGAGTGGAAGCCTGATCCACAAACGCAGCAGGTGATTGATGGCTGGAATAAAAAGCTCGATAAAGTGGTGCAGCAAACGGTAACCCGCGCGCCGGTGGAACTGACCCGCGCTTATGGCGAGTCTTCCTCTCTGGGCAACCTGGCGGCGGACGCACTGCTGGCGGCGGCGGGAAAAGAGACCCAGTTAGCCCTGACCAACTCTGGCGGCATTCGTAATGAAATTCCGGCGGGAGAGGTCACGATGGGCGGCATTATCAGTACCTTCCCGTTCCCTAACGAACTGGTGACGATGGATTTGACCGGTAAACAGCTTCGTAGTTTGATGGAGCATGGCGCAGGCTTGAGTAATGGTGTATTGCAAGTTTCCAAAGGGCTGGAGATGCAGTATGACAGCAGTAAGCCCGTCGGCCAGCGCGTGACGGCGTTCACCCTGAACGGCCAGCCGATTGATGATGCGACGGTTTATCACATCGCGACCAATAGCTTCCTGGCCGATGGCGGTGATGGTTTTGCCGCCTTTACTGAAGGCAAGGCGCGTAATACGTCAGGGGGATACTATGTCTCCAATGCGGTGGTGGATTACTTTAAATCCGGCGGTCAGCTTTCCGATGAGCTGTTAAACGGGATGCGAGTGAAGGATGTGAAGCACTAAGCGGACCCACTGCGGCGGGTTGCCCGCCGCAGTGCCAGATGAATATTTTTCATCTTCGCTGAAGATTACTCACTTTTTACGCCGATCTTTCTATTGACGCCCGTCGCCTTTTGCGGCATTTTTACATCCAGACGTCTAAACGGATAGATGTTTACAACACAACAATAATGACACGCGATTGATAGAGGTAAGGTATGAGCTTTTTTCACGCCAACCAGCGGGAAGCGCTGAATCAGAGTCTGGCCGAAGTGCAGGGGCAGATTAACGTTTCTTTCGAGTTTTTCCCGCCGCGCACCAGTGAAATGGAGCAAACCCTGTGGAACTCTATCGACCGTCTGAGCAGCCTGAAGCCAAAATTTGTTTCGGTCACCTACGGCGCCAACTCCGGCGAACGTGACCGTACGCACAGCATCATTAAAGGTATTAAAGATCGCACGGGTCTGGAAGCCGTGCCGCATCTGACCTGCATTGACGCCACCCGCGACGAGCTGCGCGCGATTGCTCAGGACTACTGGAACAACGGTATTCGCCACATTGTGGCCCTGCGCGGCGACCTGCCGCCGGGCAGCGGCAAGCCGGAAATGTATGCAGCCGACCTGGTCACCTTGCTGAAAGACGTGGCGGATTTCGATATTTCCGTCGCCGCCTATCCGGAAGTACACCCGGAAGCGAAAAGTGCCCAGGCCGACCTGCTCAACCTGAAGCGTAAAGTGGATGCCGGTGCAAACCGCGCGATCACCCAGTTCTTCTTTGATGTTGAAAGCTATCTGCGCTTCCGCGACCGCTGTGTCTCTGCGGGGATTGATGTTGAAATCATTCCGGGGATCCTACCGGTGTCGAACTTCAAACAGGCGAAAAAATTTGCCGATATGACCAACGTCCGCATTCCGGCGTGGATGTCGACCATGTTTGAAGGGCTGGACGATGATGCGGAAACCCGCAAACTGGTTGGCGCCAGCATCGCGATGGACATGGTGAAAATCCTCAGCCGTGAAGGGGTGAAGGATTTCCACTTCTACACGCTGAACCGTGCGGAAATGAGCTACGCCATCTGCCACACGCTGGGCGTGCGCCCGGCGTAATTGCCGGCCCGGTAAGCGCAGCGCTACCGGGAAATTCCCGACAAAAGCCCTGTCTATGCAGGGCTTTTGCGCAGTATAGTAACGGCCATCACATCACCGTTACGGACTTACCATGACCACCGAAGGGAAAAGCAATCCGCTGGCGCTTGTTGGCCTGCTGACGCTGACGCTCATCTGGAGCTACAGCTGGATTGCGATGAAACAGGTGACGCTCTACATCGGCGCCTTCGACTTCACCGCGCTACGCTGCATCTCCGGCGCACTACTGCTGTTTATTGTTTTACTCCTGCGTGAGCGCGGCATGCGGCCAACGCCGTTTGGCTACACGCTGGCGATTGCGCTGCTGCAAACCTGCGGCATGATTGGCCTCGCGCAGTGGGCGCTGATGAGCGGCGGGGCCGGGAAAGTGGCGATTCTGACCTACACCATGCCATTCTGGGTGGTGATTATGGCGGCGCTATTCCTGGGCGAACGCATGCGACGGCTGCAATATGCGGCGATTGGCGTGGCGGCGGTGGGACTGTGTCTGGTGATGCAGCCATGGCAGCTCGACCTCTCTTCGTTCAAAAGCGCGCTGTTAGCGATTCTCTCCGGCATCAGTTGGGGGGCGAGCGCCATCGTCGCGAAACGTATGTACCGGCGTCATCCAGGGCTCGATCTGTTGGCACTGACCAGCTGGCAAATGCTGTATGCCGCCGTCATCATGAGCGCCGTGGCGTTAATGGTGCCGCAGCAACCGGTCGACTGGCATCCCGCTGTTTTTGGGGCGCTGGCCTACAGCGCTATCCTGGCGACGGCGCTGGCCTGGAGCCTGTGGCTGTATGTGTTGCGAAACCTGCCTGCCGGTATTGCCAGCCTGAGTACGCTGGCGGTGCCGGTGTTTGGCGTGCTGTTTTCCTGGTGGCTGCTGGGGGAAAAGCCGGACGGATTGGAAACTGTCGGCATTGTACTGATCGTGTTTGCCCTGGCGGTTATCAGTCTCAAAAAGCGCGTTCCTCAGGTCCAACGTAGCCGATGAGAGATAATGAATTCCTTATATTTTATAAGGAATTTCTTGCCAATCCTCCCCAGGTCACAGCCATCGTGTCCCATTCTATGCAAGGATAAGTATGGCCTACGCAAAAATTCCGCGCTGACAAGGAAAAAATAAGAGGAATTAACTATCAAATCCGTGGGTCATTTCAGCTATAACTTATCAGCAGGGGTGTATATCTTAACGATAAATACTGTAAGGGAGCATAGTGATGAGCACGCCAGACGATATCCAGAACGCAGGTAAATGTCCTTTCCACCACGGTGGTGGCCACGACCAGAGCGCCGGTGCCGGCACCAGTAGCAAAGACTGGTGGCCGAAACAGCTGCGCGTTGATCTACTTAATCAGCATTCCAATCGATCCAACCCGCTGGGTGAGGATTTCGATTATCGTAAAGAATTCAGCAAATTAGATTACTCCGCACTGAAGGGGGACATCCGCGCGCTGTTAACCGAGTCGCAATCCTGGTGGCCTGCCGACTGGGGTAGCTATGTGGGGCTGTTTATCCGCATGGCGTGGCACGGGGCGGGTACCTACCGTTCAGCCGATGGTCGTGGTGGCGCAGGTCGCGGTCAACAGCGTTTTGCCCCGCTGAACTCGTGGCCGGATAACGTGAGCCTGGATAAGGCGCGTCGTCTGCTGTGGCCAATCAAACAGAAATACGGCCAAAAAATTTCCTGGGCCGACCTGTATATTCTGGCGGGTAACGTGGCGCTGGAAAACTCCGGCTTCCGTACCTTTGGTTTTGGTGCCGGGCGTGAAGACGTCTGGGAACCGGATCTGGACGTGAACTGGGGTGATGAAAAAACCTGGCTGGCGCACCGTGACCCGGAAGAGCTGGCAAAACGCCCGCTGGCGGCCACTGAAATGGGCCTGATTTACGTCAACCCGGAAGGACCAAACGCCAGCGGCGAACCGCTGTCGGCGGCATCGGCCATTCGCGCAACCTTCGGCAACATGGGGATGGATGACGAAGAAACCGTCGCCCTGATCGCCGGTGGTCACACGCTGGGTAAAACCCACGGCGCAGGCCCGGCCACGCATGTTGGTCCTGATCCTGAAGCGGCGCCGATTGAAAACCAGGGCCTCGGCTGGAAGAGCGATTTCGGCACGGGCGTCGGTAAAGATGCAATCACCTCTGGTCTGGAAGTGGTATGGACTCAGACCCCGACCCAGTGGAGCAACTACTTCTTCGAGAACCTGTTCAAATACGAATGGGTACAGACTCGCAGCCCGGCTGGCGCTATCCAGTTTGAAGCCGTAGACGCGCCGGAAATCATTCCGGATCCGTTCGACCCGTCGAAAAAACGTAAGCCAACAATGCTGGTGACCGACCTGACGCTGCGCTTCGACCCGGACTTCGAGAAAATTTCCCGTCGCTTCCTTAACGATCCGCAAGCCTTCAACGAAGCCTTTGCCCGCGCGTGGTTCAAACTGACCCACCGTGATATGGGGCCAAAAGCGCGTTACATCGGGCCGGAAGTACCGCGTGAAGATCTGATTTGGCAGGATCCGCTGCCGCACGCGTTCTTCAATCCATCAGCAGAAGATATCGCCAGTCTGAAAGCGGATATTGCCGCTTCCGGTCTGACGGTGAGCGAACTGGTGTCGGTAGCGTGGGCGTCAGCCTCAACGTTCCGCGGCGGTGATAAGCGTGGCGGCGCGAACGGCGCGCGTCTGGCGCTGGCTCCGCAGCGTAGCTGGGACGTTAACGCTACGGCGGCACGCGTGTTGCCAGTGCTGGAAGGCATCTATAAATCGGCGCATAAAGCGTCGCTGGCCGATATTATCGTGCTGGCTGGCGTGGTGGGCGTTGAGCAGGCGGCGAAAGCGGCTGGCGTTAGCATCTCCGTGCCGTTCACTCCGGGCCGCGTTGATGCGCGTCAGGATCAGACCGATATCGAGATGTTCGAACTGCTCAAACCGATTGCCGATGGTTTCCGTAACTATCGTGCGGCGCCGGGTGAAGCGACCACTGAGTCTTTGCTGATCGACAAAGCACAGTTGCTGACGCTGACCGCACCGGAACTGACCGTACTGGTCGGCGGGATGCGCGTACTGGGTGCGAACTTCGACGGCAGCAACCACGGCGTGTTGACCGACAACGTCGGTGCGCTGACCACCGACTTCTTCGTCAATCTGCTGGATATGCGCACCGAATGGAAGGCTACGGACGAAACGGCTGAGCTGTTTGAAGGCCGTGATCGTGTGAGCGGTGAGGTGAAATACACTGCGACGCGCGCCGATCTGGTGTTCGGTTCCAACGCCGTACTGCGCGCGCTGGCGGAAGTTTACGCTTCCAGCGATGCGAAAGAGAAGTTTGTGAAGGACTTCGTCGCGGCTTGGGTGAAAGTGATGAACCTGGACCGTTTCGACCTGCTGTAAGGTCGGTTTGACGGTATAAAAAAATCCCCGCGAAAGCGGGGATTTTTGTTGGTGGGGTGAGGGGTTACTCCCACTCGTGCAGAAAACGCTGCCCATACTGGTCGGCAACCAGCAGCGCCGCGTACACGCGGTCAGGATCCGCGCCGCCAGGCATGTTGTGAATGGTTTCCCCTTCCGCGCAGGCCGCTTCCGCCACCAGGCGCATTTTCGCCGGGATATCTTCTTTAATATCCAGCTGCGCCAGGGTGATCGGCAGACCAACGCTGTGGCACAGCGCGGCAACGGTCTCAATTTCTTCCACCGACGCGTTTTCAAGCACCAGTTGAGTCAGCGTACCGAAGGCGACTTTTTCGCCGTGGTAGAAATGGTGAGCGTCAGGAATGGCCGTCATACCGTTGTGGATAGCGTGCGCCGCGGCCAGGCCGCCGCTTTCAAAACCGACGCCGCTGAGGTAGGTGTTGGCTTCAATCACGCGCTCCAGCGCCGGAGTGACCACGTGCTGCTCGGCGGCCAGCATCGCTTTTTCACCTTCTTCAATCAGCGTGTTGTAGCACAGTTCGGCCAGCGCCAGCGCCGCCTGAGTACACTTGCCGCCTGCCATGGTGGTGGCGCCGCTGCGTGAGCAGGCGCGGGCTTCAAACCAGGTGGCCAGCGCATCGCCAATCCCGGCGGCCAGCAGACGTGCCGGGGCGCCGGCGACGATTTTGGTGTCGACGATAACCATGTTTGGGTTATGCGGCAGCATCAGGTAGCGGTCGAATTCACCGTCATCGGTGTACAACACGGAGAGCGCGCTGCACGGCGCGTCGGTGGAGGCGATGGTGGGCACGATAGCCACCGGCAAATTCATAAAGTGGGCCAGCGCTTTCGCGGTATCCAACGTTTTCCCGCCGCCAATACCTAAAATAGCGCTGCATTTTGCGCTGGTGGCGACGTCCTGCAGTCGATTGACTTCATTCTGTGAGCACTCGCCGCCAAACGGCGCGATTTCAACGGACAGACCTGCGCCGGTCAGGCTCTTGCGCAGCGTCTCTTCGGCAAATCCCAGTACAAACTTATCGCCGACGACCAGCCAGCTATTCGCCATCGGTTTTAAGTAATCACCCAGGCGAGTGATGACGTCAGCGCCCTGAATATACTTACCTGGTGATTGAATAATGCGATCCATACATTTCTCCCTTACAGGTTCAGATTACCAAATGCGTTTTTCCAGTCTTGCTCGAACTTCTCTATAGCTGACTCTACAGCGGGCGTGCCGAGCATTTGTTGCGCTACATCTAAAGGAAGGGTGATGGCCTCACATCCCGCTAATAAACAGTCCAGCGCCTGACGTGGGGTTTTGAAGCTGGCGGCCAGCACTTTGCTCTGTGGCGCGTGCAGTTCCAGCAGCGTTTGTAATTCCTGCACCATACGGATGCCGTCGCCACCTTGAGCATCCACGCGGTTAACATATGGCGCGACATATTCAGCGCCGGCCAGTGCGGCGAGCAGCCCCTGCGCTGCGCTGTAAACCGCGGTACCTAGCGTCGGTATACCTTCTTTTTTCAATAGCTTAATTGCAGCCAGCCCTTCGGCGGTGACCGGTACTTTCACCACGATGCCGGGAACGGCCTCGTTCAGGCGACGAGCGTCGGTAACCATACCATCCGCCGTGCGGCTCATGGTTTGGGCAAACAGCGTGCCGTTTTCGCCCATCGCTTTTTTCAGGCGCGGCAGCACATCCCAGATAGATTCACGGCTGGCGGCGACAATACTCGGGTTGGTGGTCACGCCAACAATCGGGAAAATACGCGCCAGACGCTCAACTTCCTGCACATTGGCGGTATCCAGATACAGTTCCATGCTATGTCCTCTTAAAGTTCCAGTTCGTGTTGCAGCAGGCTGGCAATCGCGTCGGCTGAAGCGGCGTTAACCAGCGAGTGACGGAATTCTTCATGCATAATCCGACGAGCCAGGCGCGAGAAAATGCGCATATGCTGGTCGCCCGCGGCATGTTTGTTAAGCGTCAGCATAATGATGAATTGCGCCTGTTCATCGCCCCAGGCCACCGGCGCGGGCAGGCGTGCGACGCTGATGGTCGACTGTTCAATATGCTCAGATTTGCTGTGCGGAATGGCAAAGCTAAAGCCAAGGCCGGTCGAGAAGACCGCTTCGCGTGCCCACAGGTCGGCCTCAAGCTTGCGCGGATAGCGGCAGCGCCCGGCGAGCAGCAGGTTATCGGTCATGCCTTTGAGCACTTCCTCTTTGCTGCGCCAGTCGTTATCCAGCGAAATGCAGCGCGGGGTAATCAGCGGCGCATCCTGCTGGCTCATGCGGAACTGTGCCAGTAAATGTTCCACTTCCAGCGAGGTACGGCAGGCCATCGCCTGATTCAGAAGCTGACGACAGGCGCGGCTGTCGAGCTGGGCCAGGCGCGCTTTGGTGGCCGGAATCGAGGGCGCGCTCATGCTGATTTCGTCCAGCCCCAGCCCAACCAGCAGCGGCAGGACGGAGCCTTTCGCTCCCAGTTCGCCGCACAGACCAATCCATTTTCCCTGACGATGCACCGCCTGGACGGCGTAGTCGAGTGCGCGCAGGAAGGCCGGATTCAGACTGTTGTAGTGACGGGTGACCCTCGCGTTATCACGGTCGACCGCCAGCAGGTATTGCGTCAGGTCGTTACTGCCGATGCTAAAGAAATCAATCTCTTCACAGCACTGATCGATGATGAACATCACCGAAGGGACTTCCAGCATGATGCCTAGCGGAATGCGCTCATCAAACGGCACGTGCTCGCTGCGCAGTTGCTGTTTCGCTTCGGCTACCTTTTCTTTTACCCACAGGATCTCTTCCATGGAGGAGATCATCGGAATCATAATTTTCAGGCTGCCGTGCGCCGAGGCCCGCAGAATGGCGCGCAGTTGGGTGGTGAACAGCGTGGAATATTCTTCATAAATACGCACCGCGCGGTAGCCAAGGAACGGGTTGTTCTCCGCCGGAATATTGAGGTAATCCACCGGCTTATCACCGCCGATATCCATGGTGCGGATAATAATGCTACGTCCGTTGGCGGACTCCAGCGCCTGACAGAAAATATTGTAGAGCTCGCTCTCGCTCGGCTCGCTGGCGCGGTCCATATACAGCATTTCAGTGCGGAACAGACCTACCGCTTCCGCGCCGTTACCAAAGGCCGCCTGCGCTTCGACGGAGTGAGCGATGTTGGCCGCCACTTCCAGACGAATCCCGTCGGCGCTGCGCGCCTCTTTATTCAGCCACACGCTCTGCTGTTCGCGGATAGCGGCCTGGACGCGCGCTTCCTGCTGGTAGTAGCGGGTAATAGCTTCGTCAGGCGCGACAATGACCGCTCCGGCGTTACCATCGAGGTAGACCGTCTGGTTTTGCCACGGCGTCAGCGCGTCAATTTCCACGCCAACAAGGGTGGGAATATTGAATGAGCGCGCAAGTATTACCGTGTGTGAGGTCGTGCCGCCGCTTTGCAGCAGCAGGCCTTTGAGCTGCGTTTTGTCCAGCTCAAGGAATTGGCTTGGGGTTAGCTCTTCCGCCATACAGATAGACGGCTGAGTCAGCTGGCCCGGCGCCGGGAAACGCTGTTCGCCATAAATGTGCTGTAAAAGCTGAAAGCCGACGTCGCGTACGTCCAGCGCGCGCTCCTGCAGATAGCTGCTGCTGGAACGGGCGAACTCGGCGCAGAAATGGTTGGTGCTGGCGATAATTGCCTGTGCGCAGCTGAGGCCCTGATTGACGCCTTCCAGCAGATGCTGGCGTAGCGAGGTGTCGGTGGCCAGCGAACGATGTGCTTCAAGGATAGTGCTGGCGGTGCTGTCGCTGTCCAGCAGGCGCAGCTCCAGCGTTCTGACCAGCCGCGTCAGGCCGCCGTCCAGCGCGGATTGTTCCTGCTCCGGATTTTGTGCCGCAGGCAGTTCGCCGAGGTTATTGAGATCCAGCGCGGCCAGGCGGGTCAGGACGCCGCCGGCGCTGCCGTTGCATACCGGCTGCGCGCGGAACAGCGTTGGGCCCAGGCGAGTCAGCGACGCCGGCAGCGGTTCCTGCTCAACGGCGGTAACTTGCGCCAGCGGCGCATCGCACAGCGGGAATTCGTTCTTCAACCAGACGGACAGGCGTTCGTGAGCGGCGTTTTCATCAGCACCGCTAATGAGCAACTGGCAGCTATCGCCCGCCAGCGTGTCGGTACCGATAATCGCCAGCGCGCTTTTGGCGTTGCCTTTACGGTCGGTGCGCAGGTTATGCCATTCAATGTCGCAGCAAAAGGTATTGCACAGCGTTTCGACATGGCTGGCCGGACGGGCGTGCACGCCGTTCGGCAATTCACAGATAAATTCAACAACCAAGGCCATAACCTTCTCTCCCAAATCAGTCGATATGGGTAACAGAATAGGGGGCATGTTATCGGCGCTGCTATCTGACATTTATGTCAAAAACTGGACAAATGTATTGTCCGCTTGAAAATGCGAGCCATCTCACAGGTTGCTAGTGGAGCTTATAAAGAGGGGAATAGCGTTAACTTTTGAGGTCGCTCGCATTTTTCTTCTGACATTACAAAAATCCAGTAAATGCACTTTTTATCCACTGTCTGTCCCGCCACCAATTGCCTATTGTTTGCCACAACACCTTAATGGACATGGGCCGAAGAAGCCCAGGAGCGACTGATGAAAGAATTGGTGCACATACTCAAAAACACCCGTCAGCACTTAATGACTGGCGTGTCGCACATGATCCCGTTTGTGGTTGCGGGGGGTATTTTACTGGCGGTCTCGGTCATGTTGTACGGCAAAGGGGCCGTACCGGATGCGGCCACCGATCCCAACCTGAAAAAGCTGTTTGATATTGGCGTCGCGGGTCTGACACTGATGGTGCCATTCCTCGCCGCCTACATTGGCTATTCCATCGCCGAGCGCTCCGCACTGGCGCCTTGCGCCATCGGCGCGTGGGTGGGCAACAGTTTTGGCGCGGGCTTCTTCGGCGCGCTGATCGCCGGGATTATCGGCGGAATCGTCGTCTACTATCTGAAAAAAATCCCGGTGCACAAAGTGTTGCGCTCGGTGATGCCAATCTTCGTCATTCCTATCGTCGGCACCTTCATAACCGCAGGCGTGATGATGTGGGGGCTGGGTGAACCGGTGGGCCTGCTGACCACCAGCCTGACCCACTGGCTGCAAGGCATGCAGCAGGGCAGCATCGTGGTGCTGGCAGTCATTATGGGCCTGATGCTGGCGTTCGACATGGGCGGCCCGGTGAACAAAGTGGCCTACGCCTTCATGCTGATTTGTGTCTCGCAGGGTGTTTATACCGTGGTAGCGATTGCTGCCGTCGGCATCTGCGTTCCGCCGCTGGGTCTGGGCCTGGCCACGCTAATTAATCGTAAGAATTTCAATAACGAAGAGCGCGAAGCCGGGAAAGCGGCGCTCGTCATGGGTTGTGTCGGCGTCACTGAAGGGGCGATTCCATTCGCTGCCGCCGACCCGCTACGCGTGATTCCTTCCATCATGCTGGGTTCCGTTTGCGGCGCGGTGACCGCGGCGCTGATGGGGGCACAGTGTTACGCCGGATGGGGCGGTCTGATTGTCCTGCCGGTGGTAGAAGGCAAACTGGGCTATTTGCTGGCGATTGTCGTGGGGGCTGTGGTGACCGCCGTCAGCGTTAACCTGCTGAAAAGCCTGGCGCGTAAGAACAAGAAAGCGGTTGTCGAAAAAGAAGATGACCTGGATTTAGATTTCGAAATTAACTAATTGAGAAGGTAGAGATTATGACCAATATTATTGCGGTAACGGCCTGTCCTTCCGGCGTAGCACACACCTACATGGCCGCGGAAGCGCTGGAAAGCGCGGCCAAATCCAAAGGCTGGAACGTGAAGGTAGAAACGCAGGGGTCGATTGGTCAGGAAAATGAGCTGACCGCCAGCGACGTCGCGGCTGCGGATATGGTCATTTTGACCAAGGATATCGGCATCAAATTTGAAGAGCGCTTCACCGGGAAAACGATAGTACGCGTCAATATTAGCGATGCAGTAAAACGCGCCGACGCTATTATGAATAAAATCGAGGCACACTTAGCGCAGAGCGCATAAGCATTATCTCGATATTATAGGTACTTACAGACTGGCGGGCGCGAAAGAGTATTTGCGCCTGCCAGCGTTTGTTTTCTGCAAGGAGGGGACGATGACGGCAACGGGCGGACGAATGTTAGTGGCGGTAACCGCCTGCGTGAGCGGCGTGGCCCATACCTATATGGCGGCTGAACGTCTGGAGAAGCTCTGTCAGCAGGAAAAATGGACCATCAAAATCGAAACTCAGGGGGCGCTGGGCATTGAGAATGCGCTCACGGAAGAGGACATTCGCCGCGCTGACGCGGTACTGCTGATCACCGATATTGAGTTGAATGGGGCCGAACGTTTTACCCAGAGCCGCTATGTGCAGTCGGGTATCAGCGCTTTTCTACGCGATCCGCAAAAAGTGATGATCGCGGTGCGTAAGCTGCTTTCCGCGCCTCAGCACACGCATATTATTCTGTCGTAGTCAGCTGGCTGTGGTACTGGCGACGGTACTCTGACGGTGAGCGTGCGGTGTTTTTGCGAAACAGGCGGCAGAAGTAGTTGCTGTCGACGAACCCACAGGCGTGGGCGATCTCTTTTACCTTCAGATCATACCCCTTCAACAGCCGTCTGGCGTGCTCCAGGCGGGTGTGGTTGAGGTATTCATTAAAGCCCATAATGCCGCTTTTCTGGAACAGGTGTGACAGGTAGTTCGGCGAAATATAGAACGCCTGTGCCACCGATTCGCGGGTCAGCGGTTCGGCGAAGTGGCTATCGATATATTCGCGAATGGCGTCGAACAGTGCCTGGCTGCGCGAGGCGGTCTGAATCTGGCTGCTGAGCAGATCGGCGCAGTGGCTGATGAGGCTGGTGGCAATCAGCCGCGCGGTTTGCTGCTCCTGCGGCTGCATTTGAATTTCGCTCATGGTTTGCAGCAGAAAGGAACCGACGCGCGGCCCGCGACGGGCAACATGCTGTTTTGCCAGATTACTCAGGCGGTAGCCATCCCACTGCTGGATGCTAAACCCCAACTGCTGTTTGCCAAACAGAATGCTTAGCGTGGTGGCAGGTTCCAGCCAGTGAGGAAAATTCCAGCCGCCAGCGGGAACGAACAGCGCATCCAGCGTCTGCATGGGCGTGTCGTCGCCCAGTCCGGCGTCGGCGAGTTGCCCTTCCAGCACAATTTCGAGGCGCGGAAAGTCGACCTGAAAAGCCATATCGGGAACGGGCGTGTGATTGCCGGCAAAACCGATTTTTTGCAGCGGGGTGGCCCCGGACGCAATGCGGGAAAGCAGTGGGTTGATGTCGAAAAACATGGGGCTCCCTGTCGTGATGAACAACAAAGAAACCTTAACTGAGGGTATGAAAAAAGGCCACAAAGAATGTGGCCTTTTGGGGTGTCCGCGTCTTGATAAATTAACCGGTGTTACGCATACCTGCTGCGACGCCCGCGATGGTGACCATCAGCGCCTGCTCGACGTTAGGATCCGGCTCCTGGCCTTCTTCTTCCGCTTTACGAGAACGGTGCAGCAGTTCGGCCTGCAGTACGTTCAGCGGGTCGGTGTAGATGTTACGCAGCTGGATAGACTCGGCAATCCACGGCAGGTCGGCCATCAGGTGCGCGTCGTTGGCGATGTCCAGCACCACTTTGATGTCGGCTTCGAGCAGATCGCGCAGTTCGGCACCCAGCGCCCACAGCTCCTGTTTCACCAGACGCTGATCGTAATATTCTGCCAGCCATAGGTCGGCTTTCGAGTAGACCATCTCCAGCATCCCCAGACGGGTAGAGAAGAACGGCCAGTCGCGGCACATGGTTTCCAGCTTGCTCTGCTTGCCGTCTTCCACCACTTTTTGCAGCGCCGCGCCGGCACCCAGCCAGGCTGGCAGCATCAGGCGGTTCTGTGTCCAGGCGAAGATCCACGGGATGGCGCGCAGGGACTCGACGCCGCCGGTCGGGCGACGTTTTGCCGGACGTGAACCCAGCGGCAGTTTACCCAGCTCCTGTTCCGGCGTGGCGGAACGGAAATAAGGCACGAAATCTTTGTTTTCACGCACGTAGCCGCGGTACATCTCGCAGGAGATATCGGACAGCTCGTCCATGATGCCGCGCCACTCTTCTTTTGGCTCCGGCGGCGGCAGCAGGTTCGCTTCCAGAATCGCGCTGGTGTACAGCGACAGGCTGCTGACGGTGACTTCCGGCAGACCGTATTTGAAACGGATCATCTCGCCCTGTTCGGTCACGCGCAGACCGCCTTTCAGGCTTCCCGGAGGCTGAGAGAGCAGCGCCGCGTGCGCCGGTGCGCCGCCGCGACCAATAGAACCACCGCGACCATGGAACAGCGTCAGTTCAATACCGGCTTTTTCACAGGTTTTGATCAACGCATCCTGCGCCTGGTACTGCGCCCAGGAAGCCGCCATAACGCCCGCATCTTTCGCGGAGTCGGAATAGCCGATCATGACCATCTGCTTGCCCTGAATAAAGCCGCGATACCAGTCAATGTTGAGCAACTGGGTCATCACGTCGTCGGCGTTGTTCAGGTCGTCCAGGGTTTCGAACAGTGGGGCGACCGGCAGCGCGAAGGTGATGCCGGCTTCTTTCAGCAGCAGGTGAACCGCCAGCACGTCGGACGGCGTTTTGGCCATCGAGATCACGTAAGCGGCAACCGAGCCAATTGGCGCATCGACAATGGCTTTACAGGTATTCAGAACTTCACGGGTGTCGTTGCTTGGCTCCCAGCTACGCGGGAGGAGCGGACGTTTAGAATTCAGTTCGCGGATCAGGAAGGCCTGTTTGTCGGCTTCTGACCAGCTTTCGTAGTCGCCGATGCCCAGGTAGCGGGTCAGTTCGCCCAGCGCTTCAGTGTGGCGGGTGCTCTCCTGACGCACGTCAATACGCACCAGCGGTACGCCAAAACACTTCACGCGACGCAGCGTGTCGAGCAGCTCGCCGTTAGCGATGATGCCCATACCGCAGGCCTGTAGTGATTTATAACAGGCGTACAGCGGTTCCCACAGCTGCTCGTTCTGGCTGATCAGACCGGCTGGTTTTGGCAGGCGCTGGCCTTTCAGGCGCGCTTCCAGCCAGGCCTGGGTGGCCATCAGCTGGCTGCGCAGGGTTTTCATCAGGTAGCGATACGGCTCGGTTGCGCCTTCTTCGCCAACCCGCTCGCGCAGTTCGTCGGTGCATTCCACCATCGACAGCTCGGAAATCAGCACCTGAATATCTTTCAGGAACAGGTCGGTCGCTTTCCAGCGGCTGAGCAGCAGCACGTGGCGGGTGATTTCGGCGGTGACGTTCGGGTTGCCGTCACGGTCGCCGCCCATCCACGAGGTAAAGCGTACCGGCACGAAATCGACCGGCAACTGGTAGCCGAGGTTCTCTTCCAGCTGTTCATTCAGTTCACGCAGATAGTTCGGTACGCCTTCCCACAGGCTGTTTTCCACAACAGCGAAGCCCCATTTAGCTTCATCTACCGGGCTTGGGCGATGCTTACGAATTTCATCGGTGTGCCATGACTGAGCAATCAGCTGGCGCAGACGGCGCATCACCTGGTTGCGTTCGTAGTCGGCAATGTCGTTATTATCGAGCTGTTTCAGGCAGTTGTTGATTTCGCCCATTTTATGAATCAGCGTACGACGCGTGATTTCAGTCGGGTGCGCGGTCAGTACCAGCTCCAGCGACAGGGATTCAACGGCCTGTTTAATCGTGGTTTCGTTGAGATTGGGTTGGTCTTTGAGTTTACGCAGGGTACGGGCAATCACTTCCGGGTTGCTTGCCGCTTCGCCTTTCGGCGAAATGCTGTGGTACTGCTCGGCGGTATTGGCCAGGTTCAGGAACTGGCTGAACGCGCGGGCAACCGGCAGCAGCTCATCGTTGGACAGGTTCTGCAGCGTGGTGAGCAGCTCCTGACGATTGGCTTCGTTGCCGGCACGTGAAGATTTGGACAACTTACGGATCGTTTCTACACGGTCAAGAATGTTCTCACCAAGCGCATCCTTGATGGTATCGCCTAGCACTTTACCGAGCATACTGACATTACTACGCAACGCGGAATATTGTTCGTTCATTAACCCAGACACCCCATCTCATTTTATTTTGTTATATCCCAGCCTTTGGAACGAAAGGGCGGGATAAAGACACCTCTTTTATAAAGCCACGTAAAAACCCGTACGTCAATTGCTGCGAAATCGCTTCAGCAAACGAATAAATTGCGGCAATTGACGAAAGTTAATTCGCATCGTGCCAGATAAGAAATGCTTATGAAAATGTGAAGGCGATCGCGGGAATCGGGGGCGGAGAGATGCCGGATGGCGCTGCGCTTATCCGGCCTACAGGCGAGGGTAGACCCGGTAAGCGTAGCGTCACCGGGCAGAACACATTAATGCCAGCAGAAGTGATGCACGACCTGGGTAATTAATTCGCGTGTCGGCTTAATAAAGCGCGTTTCCAGGTATTCGTCCGGCTGGTGTGCCTGATTAATCGAGCCTGGGCCGAGAACGATGGTCGGGCACAAGGTCTGGATAAACGGTGCTTCGGTGCAGTAGTTCACCACCTCGGTTTTGGTACCGAGCAGTTTTTCCAGCACTTCAACCAACTGATGATCTGGCGGGCATTCGTAGCCCGGAATCGGTGCGTGCAGCTCGCTGACCGTCAGGCGGCCCGGCCATTGCGCGCTGACCGGCTCCAATGCTTCATCCAGCAGGCCGTTGAGATCGCTCAGCGTCATGCCCGGCAGCGGGCGGATATCCATATGTAGCTCACAGCAGGCGCAGATACGGTTGGACGCATCGCCACCGTGGAGGCTACCGAGATTGAGCGTTGGGTACGGTACGGTGAACGCTTCATAGTGATAGCGCTCTTTCAGCGAGTCGCGCAGTTGCATCACGCGGCCAATGGCGTCGTGCATGATTTCAATGGCGTTCACACCGCGCGCCGGGTCGCTGGAGTGGCCGGACTGGCCCATGACGCGAATGGCGTTCGACATATGACCTTTGTGCGCGCGCACCGGCTGCAATGAGGTGGGCTCACCGATGATAGCGCAGTCCGGGCGTAGCTCGGTGGATTCGGAGAAATAGCGCGCACCCGCCATGCTGGTCTCTTCATCCGCCGTCGCCAGAATGTAGAGCGGCTTTTTCAACTGCGTCACGTCAACATCCCGCAGCGCGTCGAGAATAAAGGCGAAGAAGCCTTTCATATCGGCAGTGCCCAGACCGTAGAGCTTGTTATCGTGCTCGGTCAGGGTAAACGGATCGCGGGTCCAGCGCCCGTCGTCGAACGGTACGGTATCGGTATGACCGGCAAGCAGTAGCCCGCCCGCGCCGTGTCCGGTGCTGGCCAGCAGGTTGAATTTATTGCGCGTGCCGGGAACCGGCTGCACCTCAACATTGAAGCCGAGAGAGGCGAACCAATCGGCCAGCAGAGTGATTAAAGACGCATTACTCTGATCGAGTGCTTCTTCGGTTGCGCTGATGGACGGTGTGGCGATCAACGCACGGTAAATCTCGATAAATGGTGGTAAATTGTTTTTCATTGTTGACACACCTCGGGTCGTGATAGTATCAATATTCATGCAGTATTTGTGAATAAAAATACATTATCATTAGGCGTAATAAAACCCACCAACGGTAGGGTGAAGTGACGACGCTTAATCAGGCAAACAGACATAAGAAGGTAAACGGCCCCGATGTTGAATACGCTGATTGTGGGCGCGAGCGGTTACGCTGGCGCTGAGCTTGTGACCTATGTGAATCGCCATCCTCATATGAACATAACCGCTTTGACGGTCTCAGCGCAAAGCAATGATGCGGGAAAGTTAATCTCCGATTTGCATCCACAGCTAAAAGGGATTGTTGATCTCCCTTTGCAGCCGATGTCCGACATCAGTGAATTCAGCGCCGGTGTTGATGTGGTGTTCCTCGCCACCGCTCATGAAGTCAGCCACGACCTTGCGCCGCAGTTCCTCGCGGCGGGCTGCGTGGTGTTTGATCTCTCCGGCGCGTTCCGCGTGAACGACGGCGCCTTCTATGAAAAATATTACGGATTTACCCATCAGCACCCGGAACTGCTGGCGCAGGCGGTATATGGCCTGGCCGAATGGAGCGGCGAAGCGCTGAAAGAGGCGCAGCTGATTGCCGTGCCGGGGTGTTATCCCACGGCGGCACAGCTTTCCTTAAAACCGTTGATCGACGGCGATTTACTGGATCTCTCCCAGTGGCCGGTGATCAACGCGACCAGCGGCGTGAGTGGCGCGGGGCGTAAAGCGGCGATCTCCAACAGTTTCTGCGAAGTGAGTCTGCAGCCTTACGGCGTGTTTACCCACCGCCATCAGCCGGAAATCGCCAGCCACCTTGGTGCCGAGGTGATTTTCACCCCGCACCTGGGCAATTTCCCGCGCGGGATTCTGGAAACCATCACCTGCCGCCTGAAACCGGGCGTGACCCATGCTCAGGTGGCGGAAGCCTTACAGCAGGCCTACGGCGATAAGCCGATGGTGCGTTTATACGACAAGGGTGTTCCGGCGCTGAAAAACGTCGTCGGCTTGCCATTCTGTGATATCGGTTTTGCCGTGCAGGGCGAGCATCTGATCGTGGTGGCGACCGAAGACAACCTATTGAAAGGCGCTGCCGCACAGGCCGTGCAGTGCGCCAATATCCGTTTCGGCTTCGCTGAGACGCAGTCTCTTATCTAAGGTGTGATGACGATGAATCCATTAATTATCAAACTGGGCGGCGTGTTGCTGGATAGCGAAGAAGCGCTGGAGCGTCTGTTTACCGCGCTGGTGAACTACCGCGAGTCACATCAACGCCCGCTGGTGATTGTCCACGGCGGCGGCTGCGTGGTGGATGAGCTGATGAAGCAGCTCAACCTGCCGGTGAAAAAGAAAAATGGCCTGCGCGTGACGCCTGCCGATCAGATCGACATTATTACCGGCGCGCTGGCGGGCACTGCCAACAAAACGCTGCTGGCCTGGGCGAAGAAGCATGAAATCGCCTCCGTGGGCCTGTTCCTCGGCGACGGTGACAGCGTGCAGGTCACTAAACTGGATGAAGAATTGGGCCACGTTGGTCTGGCGCAGCCGGGCTCGCCTAAACTGATTAATCTGCTGCTGGAAGGCGGTTTCCTGCCGGTGGTGAGCTCTATCGGCGTGACCGTCGAAGGGCAATTGATGAACGTCAACGCGGACCAGGCGGCAACCGCGCTGGCGGCCACGCTGGGTGCGGATCTCATTCTGCTCTCCGACGTCAGCGGTATTCTCGATGGCAAAGGCCAGCGCATTGCGGAAATGACTGCGGCCAAGGCGGAACAGCTGATCGAGCAGGGGATTATTACCGACGGCATGATTGTGAAGGTGAACGCGGCGCTGGATGCGGCGCGTACGCTCGGCCGCCCGGTCGATATCGCCTCATGGCGTCACGCGGAGCAGTTGCCGGCGCTGTTTAACGGCACGCCGATCGGTACGCGTATTCTGGCATAAGTTTTTCCCCCTCACCCTAACCCTCTCCCCACAGGGGAGAGGGGACTGGCCGGAGCCGGTATAGTTCTCCCACTCTCCACAGGGACGAGGGAACTGACGGTTTTCCCCCTCTCCCTCAGGGAGAGGGCCGGGGTGAAGGTTGTTTTCAGGCCGGAGACTACCCGGCATAAATAAACGAATTTAAGGAAGCATGTTATGGCACTTTGGGGCGGGCGTTTTTCTCAGGCAGCAGATCAGCGGTTCAAACAGTTCAACGACTCTTTACGCTTTGATTATCGCCTGGCGGAGCAGGATATCGTTGGCTCTGTAGCCTGGTCTAAAGCGCTGGTGACGGTTGGCGTACTGACGGCGGAAGAGCAATCTCAACTGGAAGCGGCGCTGAGCGTGCTGCTGGAAGAAGTTCGCGCTAATCCGCAACAGATCTTGGAAAGCGATGCCGAAGACATCCATAGCTGGGTGGAAGGTAAGCTGATTGATAAGGTCGGCCAACTGGGTAAGAAGCTGCATACCGGGCGTAGCCGTAACGATCAGGTTGCGACCGATCTCAAGCTGTGGTGCAAAGACACCGTGGCGGAGCTGCTGGACGCGAATCGTCAGCTGCAAACCGCGCTGGTGGAAACCGCGCAGGCGAACCAGGACGCGGTGATGCCGGGTTACACTCACCTGCAACGCGCGCAGCCGGTGACGTTTGCTCACTGGTGCCTGGCCTACGTTGAGATGCTGGCGCGCGATGAAAGCCGCCTGCAGGATACCCTCAAGCGTCTGGACGTCAGCCCGCTGGGCTGCGGCGCGCTGGCGGGTACCGCTTATGAAATTGACCGTGAACAGCTGGCGGGCTGGCTGGGCTTCGCGTCTGCGACCCGCAACAGTCTGGACAGCGTGTCTGACCGTGACCACGTGCTGGAGCTGCTGTCTAACGCTTCCATCGGTATGGTGCACCTGTCGCGCTTCGCGGAAGACCTGATCTTCTTTAATACCGGTGAAGCGGGCTTTGTTGAGCTTTCCGACCGCGTGACGTCAGGCTCTTCTCTGATGCCGCAGAAGAAAAACCCGGATGCGCTGGAGCTGATCCGCGGTAAATGTGGCCGTGTACAGGGTGCGCTGACCGGCATGATGATGACCCTCAAAGGTCTGCCGTTGGCTTACAACAAAGACATGCAGGAAGATAAAGAAGGCGTATTTGACGCGCTGGATACCTGGCTGGACTGTCTGCATATGGCGGCGCTGGTGCTGGACGGCATTCAGGTGAAGCGTCCGCGTTGCCAGGAAGCGGCGCAGCAGGGCTACGCCAACGCCACCGAACTGGCGGATTATCTGGTCGCTAAAGGCGTGCCGTTCCGTGAAGCGCACCACATCGTGGGCGAAGCGGTGGTGGAAGCCATCGCCCAGGGCAAGCCGCTGGAAGATCTGCCGTTGGCCGATCTGCAGAAATTCAGCGCGGTGATTGGCGACGACGTTTACCCGATTCTGTCGCTGCAATCGTGCCTCGATAAGCGTGCGGCAAAAGGCGGCGTTTCGCCGAAGCAGGTAGCACAGGCGATTAGCGACGCGAAGGCGCGCCTGAGCTAGCCCTCTGCATAGCCAAAGATAGCCCGGCCGAGCGCAAGCGACGCCGGGTTTTTTGTGCGCAAAAAAAGCGGGCCACGGGGCCCGCAAACGTTCATGTTGGCTTTAGTTAGTCGAGTTTTGAGAGAAACTCAGAAATCCACGCGGCGACTTCAAAGGGTTAAACAAGGAACCGCGCTGTTTCTGTGGTCTATTATTAAACAGAATCCTTGATAGGGATAATCATTCATTGCTATTCTATCTATCGCCATGAACTATCGTGGCGATGGAGGATGAATAATGAATATTCGCGATCTTGAATACCTGGTGGCATTAGCTGAACACCGGCATTTCCGCCGGGCGGCAGATTCCTGCCACGTCAGCCAGCCAACCCTGAGCGGGCAGATTCGTAAACTGGAAGATGAACTGGGCGTTATGCTGCTGGAACGCACCAGCCGTAAGGTGCTGTTTACCCAGGCCGGGCTGCTGCTGGTGGACCAGGCGCGTACCGTGCTACGTGAGGTCAAAGTGCTGAAGGAGATGGCTAGCCAGCAGGGGGAGACGATGTCCGGCCCGTTGCATATCGGCCTGATCCCGACCGTTGGCCCGTACCTGCTGCCCCACATTATCCCAATGCTGCACCAGACGTTCCCGAAGTTGGAAATGTACCTGCACGAAGCGCAAACCCATCAGCTGCTGGCGCAGCTTGATAGCGGTAAGCTGGACTGCGCCATTCTGGCCCTGGTGAAAGAGAGCGAAGCCTTTATTGAGGTGCCGCTGTTTGACGAACCGATGATGCTGGCGATCTATGAAGATCACCCATGGGCTGAGCGCGATCGCGTGCCGATGTCGGATCTGGCCGGTGAGAAATTGCTGATGCTGGAAGACGGTCACTGCCTGCGCGATCAGGCGATGGGGTTCTGTTTTGAAGCCGGTGCGGATGAAGACACGCACTTCCGTGCGACCAGTCTGGAAACGCTGCGCAATATGGTGGCGGCGGGCAGTGGTATTACCTTACTGCCAGCGCTGGCCGTGCCGCATGAGCGTAAACGCGATGGTGTCGTTTACCTGCCATGCATTAAGCCGGAGCCGCGCCGCACCGTTGGGCTGGTCTATCGACCTGGATCGCCGCTGCGCAGCCGCTATGAGCAGCTGGCAGAGACCGTCCGTGAGGCGATGGACGGTCATTTCGACAAGACGTTAAAACAGGCGATTTAAGCCGTTTAGCGCCGCAACCCGATAGGCTTCCGCCATCGTCGGGTAGTTAAAGGTGGTGTTAACGAAGTACTCAATGGTGTTACCGCCACCTTTCTGCTCCATGATCGCCTGGCCGATGTGAATAATTTCGGCCGCGCGTTCGCCAAAGCAGTGAATGCCAAGGATCTCCTTCGTCTCCCGGTGGAACAGGATTTTCAGGCTCCCCACGCTCATCCCGACGATTTGCGCTCGCGCCAGGTGTTTAAACTGGGCGCGTCCGACCTCGTACGGCACCTTCATGGCGGTCAGTTGCTGTTCGGTTTTGCCAACAGAGCTGATTTCCGGAATGGTATAGATACCGGTCGGAATATCTTCAATCAGGTGTGCGGTGGCTTCACCTTTCATCAGCGCCTGGGCAGCAATACGTCCCTGATCGTAGGCAGCAGAGGCCAGGCTCGGATAACCGATTACGTCGCCGACGGCATAGACATGTGGCAGGGCGGTCTGGTACATGCTGTTCACTTTCAGCTGGCCGCGGCCATCGGCCTGTAGGCCAATATTTTCCAGCGACAGTGAGTCGGTGTTGCCGGTACGGCCGTTGGCAAACAGCAGGCAGTCGGCCTTGAGCTTTTTGCCGGACTTCAGGTGCATGATCACGCCGTCGTCCACGCCTTCAATCTTCTCGTACTCTTCGTTGTGGCGAATGACCACGCCGCTGTTCCAGAAGTGATAAGAAAGCGAGTCTGACATCTCCTGGTCGAGGAAGGCCAGCAGACGGTCGCGGGTGTTGATCAGGTCAACTTTCACGTCCATGCCACGGAAGATAGATGCGTATTCGCAGCCAATAACCCCGGCGCCGTAGATAATGACGTGGCGCGGTTCGTGGTGCAGACTCAGGATGGAATCGCTGTCGTAAATGCGCGGATGAGTGAAATCCACGTCGGCCGGACGATACGGGCGTGAACCGCAGGCGATCACGAATTTATCGGCGGTTAACGTTTCAACGGAGCCGTCCGGGCATTCCAGCGCGATGGTGTGTTCATCGACGAAACGGGCGTCTCCCTGCAGCATTTCACAGTGATTGCGCTCATAAAAACCCTGACGCATGCGAGTTTGCTGATTGATAACGCTATCGGCATGATTCAGGATGTCAGCAAAGGAAGAGCGGAGAAGTCGGCTGTGGTCGCTGTAGAGAGGGTTCTGGTTGAATTCGATAATACGGCTGACGGCATGGCGAAGAGCTTTGGACGGGATGGTACCCCAGTGGGTACAGCCGCCGCCGACATTATGATAACGCTCAATAACGGCGACACGGGCTCCTTGCTTCACCAGACCCATAGCAGCACCTTCGCCGCCGGGGCCGGAACCAATTACTATTGCATCATAATCGTAGGAATGTGGCATGGTAGGGCTTACCTGTTCTTATACATAAAAGCAACAGAATCATAACATCATCGAAGATATAACCCAATTATCGTTGGGCTTTTTTCATACGAAATAGCATAAATAGCATGTAAACAATCATTAACAAAGCGACGTAAGTCGATTCGTTTTAATCTCTGGTATAGTGCCAGCATGTCATGTGGAAGGATTCAGTTATCGTGATGGGTGTTAGAGCGCAACAAAAAGAAAAAACCCGGCGGTCGCTGGTCGAAGCGGCATTCAGTCAACTGAGTGCCGAACGTAGTTTTGCCAGCTTGAGCCTGCGCGAAGTCGCGCGTGAGGCGGGAATTGCGCCAACCTCCTTTTATCGCCATTTCCGTGATGTGGACGAGCTGGGGCTGACCATGGTCGACGAAAGCGGCCTGATGCTGCGTCAGCTGATGCGCCAGGCACGCCAGCGTATCGCCAAAGGCGGCAGCGTGATCCGCACTTCCGTCTCAACCTTTATGGAATTTATTGGTAACAACCCGAACGCCTTCCGCCTGCTGCTGCGTGAACGTTCCGGGACGTCTGCCGCCTTCCGTGCCGCGGTGGCGCGTGAAATTCAGCACTTCATTGCGGAACTTGCTGACTATCTGGAAATCGAAAACCATATGCCTCGTGCATTTACGGAAGCGCAGGCAGAGGCGATGGTGACAATCGTATTTAGCGCGGGAGCGGAGGCTCTGGATGTTAGCCTTGAGCAGCGCCGACAGCTGGAAGAACGGCTGGTGCTGCAGTTACGGATGATCTCCAAAGGCGCATACTACTGGTATCGCCGTGAACAAGAGAAGACGACACATCAGTCCGAATAAGGTGGTAAACGAGCAATGAAACAGTCAGGTCAAGAAAAGGGTACGCTGCTGCTGGCGCTGTTAGCTGGCTTATCGATTAACGGCACGTTTGCAGCCCTGTTTAGCTCCATTGTACCTTTCTCCATTTTTCCCATTATCTCGCTGGTGCTGACGGTCTATTGCCTGCATCAGCGCTACCAGAACCGCACGATGCCGGTAGGGCTGCCTGGCCTGGCGGCTGGCTGCTTTATCCTTGGCGTGTTGTTGTATAGCACCGTGGTGCGTGCGGAGTACCCGGATATCGGTTCTAACTTCTTCCCGGCGGTCCTGTCGGTAGCGATGGTCTTCTGGATTGGCGTGAAGTTGCGTAACCGCAGGCAGGAATCGTAATTATCGCCCAGGCCGGATGGCGCTACGCTTATCCGGCCTACCTTCAGTCTTACTTCTTCGTTAACAGCACGCCGCATTCCATATGATGGGTATACGGGAACTGGTCGAACAGCGCGAGGCGTGACACCTTGTGCGTCTGGCTCAACGTTTCCAGGTTCTGGCACAGCGTCTCCGGGTTACAGGAGATGTACAGAATGTTCGGATACGCCTGCACCATCTTCTCCGTTTCGCTATCCAGCCCGCTGCGCGGTGGGTCGACGAAAATCGTTTCGCATTGATAGCTTTTCAGATCAATGCCCTGCAAGCGGTTAAATTCCCGCACGCCGTTCATCGCCTGAGTGAATTCTTCCGCCGCCATGCGGATAATCTGCACGTTGTCGATCTGGTTGGCGGCAATGTTGTACTGCGCCGCCGCGACGGACGGCTTGGCGATTTCAGTGGCCAGCACCCGGTTGAAGTTACGCGCCAGCGCCAGCGAGAAATTGCCGTTGCCGCAGTACAGTTCCAGCAGGTCGCCCTGTGAATTGTTTGTGGCGTCCAGCGCCCACTCCAGCATCTGGATGTTCATGGCGGCGTTCGGCTGGGTAAAGCTGTTCTCAACCTGACGGTAGATCATCTCTTTGCCCGCCACCGGCAGGCGCTCATCGATATAATCTTGATCCAGCTCGATTTTGGTTTTCGTCGCGCGGCCAATCAGGTGCACATTCAACCCCTGGGCACGTAGCGCATCGCGCAGCGCTTCGGCCTGCTCGCTCCATGCGTCATCGAGCTTTTTATGATACAGCAGTGAGACGACCGCCTGATTGCTCAGCGTGGTGAGGTAGTCAATCTGGAAAAGCTTATGACGCAGGACGTGGTTCTCGCGCACGCCGTCGAGCATCGCGGTCATCAGCGTGTTAATCAGTTCGCTGGCGGCCGGGAAGGCGTCGACGCGGATGCGGCTTTTGGTCTGCTGGTCGAACATGATGTGGTACAGATCATCGCCGTCGTGCCAGATGCGAAATTCGGCGCGCATGCGGTAGTGGCTGACCGGCGAGCGGAACACCTCCGGCGCGGGTGCGCTAAACGGCGCCATCATCGTTTGCAGGCGAGTCACTTTCTCGGCGAGCTGTGCGTCGTACTGTTCGGTTGGGAGGTGTTCGGGGGTCATGATGCATCCTGAATAATAAAAGTACGCGGGGATTGTAGGGCCTGCTCAGGGGATGTCCAGTATCGATGCAGGTGAAAATCGTAAATAGCAGTCTGGACATCTATATGTAACTAAATGTAGCATTCGCGTACCGGTCCTGTGAGTTAAAAGGGAATCCAGTGTAAATCTGGGGCTGACGCGCAGCGGTAAGGATGGTGAGAGACGAGCGCACGAAGTGCAGACACTGCGGCTTGCCGTGGGAAGTCATCGTTTCTCTATTATAGCCTCCAAGCCCGAAGACCTGCCGGATGACGTCGCATGAGGTTTTATCGTCGCGAGCAACTGATAAAGCCTGCGGCATCCTTTTTCTGTTTCGGATGCTTTGAAAAATGATTAAAAAAGCTTCGCTGATGACGGCGTTATCCGTCACGGCTTTTTCCGGCTGGGCGCAGGACAGCAATTCAGACACGTTAGTGGTCACCGCTAATCGCTTCCAACAACCTGTGAATACTGTGCTGGCGCCGACCGATGTGGTCACGCGTGATGATATTCAGCGCTGGCAATCAAAAGACCTGAATGATGTGATGCGCCGACTTCCCGGCGTGGATATTTCGCAGACCGGCGGCATGGGTAACAGCAGCTCTCTTTATGTCCGTGGTACTGAGGGGCGTCATGTTCTGGTGCTGATTGACGGTGTGCCGATGGCGCGTGCGGGCATTTCCAACGGTATTGATATCAGCCAAATCCCCGTTTCACTGGTGCAGCGCGTGGAATATATTCGCGGACCGCGTTCAGCGGTTTATGGTTCCGGAGCCATCGGTGGTGTCGTCAATATCATTACTATGAGCGACAATGAACGCGCGCAGATTAACGCAGGCGTGGGGACCGATGGCTATCAAACCTACGACGGCGCGGTGAACAAACGCTTTGGCGACACGGTGGTGACCGCGGCGGGCGCTTACCAGACCACGAATGGCTTCAACGTTCAGCCAAACTCCCCTTACAGCGGCGACAGCGATCGCGACGGTTATCGTAATAAACTGTTCCTCGGCGGCGTGCAGCATAAGTTCGACGATAATTTCTCCGGCTTTTTCCGTGGTTATGGCTATACCGCCAACAGCGACTACGATCAGGGTTCATACGGCTATGCGGGTGGCAATGACGAAAGTCAGAGCTACAACCAATCCTGGGACACCGGCCTGCGCTACAATTCCGGTATCTACTCCTCTCAACTGATCGCCAACTACCAGCGTCTGAAGAATTACAACTACAGTAACGATCTCGGTCGCTATGCGGGTGACGCTACGCTGGATGATATGGAGCAGCGCTATATCCAGTGGGGTAATAACGTTGAAGTCGGGCACGGGGCGATTAGCGGCGGCGTGGACTGGAAGCAGGAGAAGCTGACGTCCAGCAGTACAACTCTCTCGGATACTTACAAACGTGATACCACCGGGCTGTACCTGACCGGGCAGCAGCAGATTGACGCGGTGACGTTGGAAGCGTCCGGACGTGAGGATCACGATGAGCAGTTCGGCTGGCACGGTACCTGGCAGACCGCCGCGGGCTGGGAGTTTGTCGATGGCTATCGCGCGACGCTTTCCTATGGCACGGGTTTCCTGGCGCCTTCGCTGGGCCAGCAGTTCGGCGCAACGCGCTTTGCCTCTTCTTATGGTCCCGGCATCGCCGCTAACCCAAACCTGAAACCGGAAGAGTCTAAGCAGTGGGAAACGGGTCTGGAGGGTTTAACCGGGCCGCTTGACTGGCGTCTCTCCGCCTACCGTTACGAAATCCAGAACCTGATTGACTACAAGAACAATCAGTATATCAACGTGAAGTCGGCCACCATTAAAGGTGTGGAGTGGACGGGCAACATCACTACCGGCCCGGTGGATCACCACCTGACGCTGCAATATGTCGACCCGCGCGATGACCAGACGGATAAAGTACTCTACCGCCGCGCCAAGCAGCAGGTGAAGTATGAATTGACCGGGCAAGTCGCCGACCTTGGCTGGAACGTCATGTACCAGTACCTCGGGGAGCGTTATGACAACGACTATGACAATGGTCGCGATGTCAAAATGGGTGGGGTTAGCCTCTGGGATATCGGATTGTCGTATCCGGTCACCTCACACCTGACAGTTCGTGGTAAAATAGCCAACCTGTTCGATAAAGATTACGAGACAGTTTATGGCTACCAAACTGCAGGACGGGAATACACCTTGTCTGGCAGCTACACCTTCTGAACCACGTCCCACCGTGCTGGTCTTTGACTCTGGCGTCGGTGGGCTGTCGGTCTATGATGAGATCCGGCATCTTCTGCCGGATCTCCATTACATCTACGCTTTCGATAACGTTGCGTTTCCCTATGGGGAGAAGAGCGAGGAATTTATCGTCGAGCGGGTCC
The DNA here is from genome assembly GCF_028069715.1 of Kluyvera sp. Awk 3. NCBI lineage: Bacteria > Pseudomonadati > Pseudomonadota > Gammaproteobacteria > Enterobacterales > Enterobacteriaceae > Kluyvera > Kluyvera sp. Awk 3. The sequence continues at coordinate 45,705 of NZ_JANEWH010000022.1, forward strand.
TGGAAATCGTGACTGCGGTACAGCAGCGCTATCCGTTAGCGCTGGCGGTGATTGCCTGTAACACGGCGAGCACGGTATCGCTGCCTGCGCTGCGCGACAAATTCGCCTTCCCGGTTGTTGGCGTTGTACCGGCGATTAAACCGGCGGCACGGCTGTCGGCTAACCGTATTGTGGGGCTACTGGCCACTCGGGGAACGGTGAAACGTCCTTATACTCACGAGCTGATCGCGCGCTTTGCGAATGAATGCCGCATTGAGATGTTAGGTTCCGCCGAGCTGGTGGAGCTGGCAGAAGCAAAACTGCACGGAGAACCGGTCTCGCTGGAAGAGCTGCGTCGTATTCTGCGCCCATGGCTGCGGATGCCGGAGCCGCCGGACACCGTTGTGCTCGGTTGTACCCACTTCCCTCTATTACAAGAGGAGTTGCTGCAGGTGCTGCCAGAAGGAACGCGTCTGGTGGATTCCGGCGCGGCGATTGCACGGCGTACGGCCTGGTTGCTGGAACATGAAGCGCCGGATGCAAAATCGAGCGACGCGAATCTGGCTTATTGCATGGCCCTGACGGCAGAAACTGAACAACTTTTACCCGTTTTACAGCGTTATGGCTTTGAAACGCTCGAAAAACTACCTGTTTCAGCCTGATTTGTTCAAAAAAGAGGCGGTTGAAAAGTTTTTTTAAAACAGGGCTTGTCAACGTCTCAGAACTCCCTATAATGCGCCTCCACTGACACGGAACAACGGATTATAAGCCGCCGGGTCAGGGAGGTTCTCCTGAGAATCTCGACAGAGAAAAGCGAAATAAACGCTTGACTCTGAAGCGGGAAAGCGTAATATGCACATCCCGCGCCGCTGAGAAAAGCGAAGCGGCACTGCTCTTTAACAATTTATCAGACAATCTGTGTGGGCACTCGAAGATACGGATTCTTAACGTCGCAAGACGAAAAATGAATACCAAGTCTCTGAGTGAACACGTAATTCATTACGAAGTTT
>NZ_JANEWH010000220.1:0-4593 GCF_028069715.1 Kluyvera sp. Awk 3
GTTATAACTCCTGTTAAATTGTCTTTATGACATTTATAGATACGCTGTCACTAATTTCGCCGAATGACATAACTTCCAGATCTTTAAAACGCGTTTCAATAAACCGCTTTAAGAAACGACGAATATCAACTGAAGTCAGCACCACCAAATCACGGCAAGAAATAGTTACGCCATCCATAGCCAGAGCGAATTTATCCATTAGTTCATCCGAAACGGCAGGCTCAAGGTTTAAAAAAGTACCCGCCGAAGTATTGCGAATCCCTGCCCTGATTCGCTCCTCAAACTCACCCGATAGCATGATTACCTGCAGGCTATTAGAATGAGAAAATTTATGACAAATATAGCGTGACATTGCGCCACGAATATGCTCAACCAGCGAGATGACATCCTTTTCTCTGGGTGCCCACAGAGCAATAGCTTCCATAATTAGCTTCATATTACGCACCGATATTTTTTCCCCAAGAAGCCTTTGCAGAACTTCTGAGATCCTCTGTACGGTGGCATGACGCATAACTTCTTTCATCAGATCAGGATATTTCTCCTCAAGTTTATCAAGCATATTTTTCGTTTCCTGAACGCCAAAGTATTCATTAATGTGGCGAATTAGAATAGCCGCAAGGGTATGGTAAACCTCATCAATGCTATTTCTCAGCTGGTAACCTAATTGGGTTAACGTCTTACGTTGACGCTCATCGACCCATACCAGATTATCAATCAGAACATAAGGGATCCCCATTTTCTCAATCTCTGGGGAGCTATTCACCACATGATAATGGTTAAATTTTGTCTGAAATTGTTCTGCCTTAATTTCATTAATCAGTAGCGTCACGGTATCGGGTTCAATATTCACCGACGATTTTAGGGTGAATTCCGGCAAATTAATGCCATAGTCAATAAAGAACTGACTGCGGTAACGCTGTGCGAGCTTATCCTTTTCGAATAATTCGAGATCTTTATCATTAAGCAAAATAATCAGCGGCACGGTTTCCGAAGCGATACTATCGAGATCGGTGAGCATGCCCAGTGAGCTGCCTGATTCATCGGGCTGAGCATCGGGATCAAAGCTGCTGACTGGGGCTGTGTCAGCCGTGGCGCCGCTGCTCTTTCGCTCTTGTAGGTACTGATAATAAAACATGGCGGTCAGCGAGAGAGCCAGAATGACGAATACAGCAAGCGGAAAGCCCGGCAGACTCCCTATACCCAGTGCGATAATCGCGCCAATCAGCAGCACCGTTGAATTTTTAAATAGCTGGCCGACGATAGTTCGGCCCATATTATCGGCTTCGCCATTCACGCGCGTAACAATAAAGCCCGCGCCAATCGCGATAAGTAGCGCCGGAATCTGGGCAACTAAACCATCGCCGATGGTCAGCATGGTGTAGGTCGACAGCGCAGTGGACATATCCATGCCGTGCTGAGAAACGCCAACGCTGATGCCGCCAATAAAGTTAATAAAGATGACGATAATACCCGCGATAGCATCGCCTTTAATAAACTTCATCGCACCGTCAAAGGAGCCATAGAGCTGGCTTTCTCGCTCCACGACACTGCGTCGCTCTTTTGCCGCATCAGCATCAATTGAGCCCGCGCGCAAATCAGCATCAATACTCATTTGCTTACCAGGCATACCATCAAGCGAGAAGCGGGCCGCCACTTCCGCGACGCGCTCAGCACCTTTTGTAATCACCATAAACTGCACAATGGTGACGATCGCGAAGATAACAAAACCAACGACTAAGTTATCGCCGATAACGAACTCGCCAAAGGTGGCGATAATATCACCCGCATCTGCATCATTTAGTATCAAACGGCTGGTGCTGACCGATAAAGCCAGGCGAAATAATGTCGTAATTAACAGCACCGAAGGAAATGTTGAGAAATTTAGAATGCGATCAACATAAAATGATGCCAGAAACACAAGGATCGACAGCACCATATTCAAGCCAATTAAAAAATCGACAAGAAAAGTCGGCAGCGGAATCACCAGCATGGAGATGATGACAACGATCAGAACCAGGATAAATAGCTCTGGATGATGTCGTATCTGATGTAAAAACTTATTCATTATTATTCATGCTCTTTAGAAATTGGTGCATCAGCGGCATTACGCCGTTCAATATTCTCATTGTGCAGTGCTTTATTAATGAGTGTTTCAAAATACATCAGCAAATTGTTTCTTTCTTCAAGCGAAATAAATGCCTCACAGGGCAATTTTTTACAGTTGGTATATACTGATTGTAAAAACTGAGCTTGCTCTGCGCGTTTAACAAAACGCAGATAATCCCCAACCGTTAAAGTCAGGAGCTCATTAATATCCTGTGGACCACGCAATATGCCAAACATAAAAAACAACCAGGATCCTTCATCATGATTGACTTCTCGCACTGCCTGATCGCTGAGCACGTTCTTAATAAACAGAGCATCACAGGAGCGGATCATTTTTATTTGCCCAACACGCCCGAGTAAATAACTGAACTCAACGTGGCTGCAACTGGGGTCGGCAGAGTCAATATCAGAGAGAATCGCATCCTCCATAAAGTTAACGACAATGCTGCGACGTTCGATACCATATGTCGTTACCCAATCCTGATAAACCTCAATTTCGTGATCTTCACTCTCCAGAAAGCTGCGATAGCTTTCACGCATTATTGCCGGGCTCATACTCAGCGTCTTGCCAAACAGGCGCGCTTTCAATGCTACATTAATACCCGCTTTCAGCCGCTTAGGATCGGCTTCCTTTTCAACCTGGCTTAATAATTTCTTCAGACGTTTACGGACGACTTCATCAAGTTCTCGACGGCGAAGCGTTTCACGTAAAACCAACACCAAATCACTTTCATCAGGGAAAAGTGAGCGTGCATGGCGCAGCATTTTTTCAATATTAGCGCCTTGCTGACCTTTCATTATTTTCACAAGCTGGTCTGCTTTTGGGAAAACATCCTCATCAAGTACCTGGTCAAAGCTGGTTTCTGCCGATGCCCCCATTTTTTTATCGTAATCGCGACGGCTACGAAATTGTGACATTGCTGCAGACATTTCATCCGTAGCGCTCGCAAAGCGCTGCAATAATGCCGCGGGAGATTCGTCTTCAACTATCGCCGCATCGTCTCCGGCTAACGCATTTTTAATTTCATTCTGATCTGAAAGCGTCTGCTTTTCCGTCGACAGCTTGTCCCTGCGCTGCATATATATTTGCATCGACGGGCTATTATTATTGATTCCTATCGCCATTTTTGGCTATCCAGATAATTGGTCATCCAGTTCTGCAAATCATCGCGTGAGAAGTTCTTCTTCATCTCGGCAATCTGGCTGTGGGCATCGAGGGCTAATGGACCATCGATTTCACGTGGCTGTATCAGAAACACACGCACCATATTGGAGCCACGGTCACGCGTATAGCTAAATAACTGCCCTAACCATGGAATATCGCCAAGTAATGGGATCTTTCCTTCTACCTTTGATTCTTCATCGCGGGTATAACCGCCGATAAGCAGACTTTTCCCTTTCGGGACTCTTGCCACGGTACTGATCTTCGTTCTACCTACTTCAGGTAGATCATCGGTGCCGGTGCGAGTGTTATCGAATTGATTACCATCCTCAACGTTGAGCATCATTTCTATCTCTCCGTTTTCCGTAAAACGCGGCAATACGCTCACTAGCGTTCCGTAGGTCACATTTTCCAACTGAGCCGTACGTTCACCGACGAGTTTTGAATAGAACGTCCTGCTGTTATCAAAGATCGCCGGAATATTTTCCTGGGTCAGAATCATCGGTCTGGAAACAATATTGGCTTTATTTTTTTCGCTCAGAGCTAAGGCCGCGGCCATAAAACTCGCGCCATCTATAGTGCTGCTTCCTCCGTTCAGCGATAGTCCAAAACTGTTGCCAACATTAATGCTCCCGGACCACTCAACCCCCAAATTATTAAAGGCATCTTTTTGCAGGTCGACTATCCATACTGAAAGTTCGACGTGTCGCTTAGGGATATCTAAGGAATTAACCAGATTGCGGATATAAGAAACCTGCTCAGCGCTTCCGCGAACTAAAAGACTATTGGTTCCAGGGTCGGCGATAATACTCATCCCATTGCCAGTCGGCTGCACCTTTGTTTCGGTGTCGAGGCTTCTGACCTCGCGTGCTTCGGATTCATTGGTATCGCCGGGAAATGAATTGAGCAAAAGCGCTTCATCCTCTTTACGTGGACTCATTTGCACCACCCCCCCCGGCGCTTTACCGCTGGACATGACGCGGTTCACTACGCTGGCCATGCCGGGAATGGTGATTTTCTCGCTACGGTAGGTATATTCACGATCGTCAACAAAAGTATTGAACAATGGGATAACCGCTAAGTTTTCTCGGCCATCAAAACCATCGCTTTTGCGATCGAGGAATTTTGCAGCATTGCCAATCAGGTCGATATAAATAGGTGGACCTGACACATAAAATGTCTGACTACGATTATCTGCGCGAATTGGATAGCGAGTATCATAGAGCCCGGAGGATTTCAAAAAATTGACCACCACGTTAAGTGAGGTATTTTTCAAAACAATGACCGCATTGCGAATTTCCGATGAGTCATAAATATATATAGCC
>NZ_JANEWH010000221.1:0-4530 GCF_028069715.1 Kluyvera sp. Awk 3
GTCTCATGCCAGGCATTTTGCTGGTCAGGATNTTTATTAAAAAAATCATATTCGTTCTTAACTGCAAATATCCGTGCAAGTCGATATGCGCGCGGGTAAACGTTAATTGTTTATTTAATGTCATGGTTTTATAGGTGGAAGGATGGGGGTTATTAAAAAAGCCATGCTGGGAATATTCATTTTGATGAGTGCGCTCAGCTTGTTTCGGGAATTTCAAGACTTTGGTTTTAAGACCGGGTTGCTATTATCTGCGCTGTTCCTGTTGAGTACGGCTTTCTTGTGGCAATGGGCTTCCGGCCGTCTGCCACAGCTTGGCAAGCTGCACGCGGTGATGGTGATGATGGCTCTGACGCTGGTGTTTTTAGGGACCATTGACTACGCCATGGCAGACAGTTTCAACGTGGATCTGCTGGAAGTCATTCGCACGACCATGGTGCATAGTCCATGGTTCTATGTGGCAACGTTTACAGGCGCAGGAATCAAAGTCTTCTTCTGGCATTGGCTATTTTCCGGTGTACGGCAAAAGAATGCAGAACACACCGCCGCAGGATAAGTGAATAATAACGATCGTGAAACATAGAATGAAATATCGCAATTACAATACGCGAACGGAAGCACTCCGGCAGTTGAAAGAGTTGGGCGAATGTATTCTGTTGTTCCCCTACAATGAGGGGGCCTTTCAACAGGAATCTACCAGTATAAAAGCCGCCTCGATTCGCCAGGGAATGAAGGTTGAACTCAAGTCCGCTTTGCTGGTTGTCGAGGGGGAGTTGCCGCAGAGAGTATTGCGCGTAAAGAAGGTGGCGTAACCCATCGTGCGGGCGATGCCATAAACAGGTATCACCGTTATTCAGCGTAATAAAAAGGCTCCGCAGGAGCCTTTTTATTATTTAACGATCTGGGCGTTACGCACCACGCCTTTATCTTCGATAATACGCAGTTCGTGGCCGGCTTTTTTCCAGTCACCGTTAGACTGCTGGCGCCAGCCTTTCTCAACCAAATACTCCTCCGCCGCAATGCCTTTCATCCCGAGGATAGTTTCAGCTTCGCCAACAATCTGCCCGTATTGCTGGCTGGCCGTCAGCTTAGGCTTCGCGGCAGCCTTTGGCGCCTGTTTGGCGTTCTGCGCTTTGGTTTTGTTAATGTCGCAGGAGACGCCGGCGTTCATTTCAGTACAGCCAGAACGTTCAAGTTGCTCGCGGTATTTGGCGTTAATGGCCTGTGCTGGCATCGCCGCCAACGCGGTCAGAGCAAGAACGGAAACCATGATTTTTTTCATTGTGATAAGCCTGTTTTATAAAAGATATTATGCATCACTGCCCGCAATCAAAAAATCCCCCCTCACCCGGGGGGACAGTATAAGACATACTCAAAGTTAATGATTTAGACAGGTCAGTCTGATTGTCGGCGATAGCATGTCCACACTTCCCGCCGACGGTAGCGATCGTATGGCCTTAGAACTGGTAGGTCAGGCCAGCCACAACGGTGTTGTCGCCGTTATCAGCCAGATTGATCTGATAGCCGATATCCGCCACCATATTTTTGTTGAAGTAGTAATCTGAACCCAGCGCGACATACTCGGTGATATCACGATTGTTATTGTCGCGTGCGTGCACGTAGCCCACGTTCGGGCGCAGGCCAAAGTCGAACACATACGCGGCCATCGCTTCAAAGTGTTTCGCTTCGTGAGCGCCTTTCAGCAGATTGTGAGATTCGCCGCCCATGGTTGCAACGTATACGCGGTTCGCGTCATATTTCGCACCCACGCCCCAGAACTCAGCGTTATTCCCGGTCCAGCCCGCCGTTTTCTGGTGGCCCGTGACCGCGCTGGTCGCGTAGGTGGCGATAGTCGAAATACCGGAATCAGCGATGTTGTCATAACCCAGAGAGAAGCCGTAACCTGTACCATGCTGTTTAGCGGGGTCGCTATCGGTTGCGTCTGCGCCCTGGTATTGTGCGCCGAAGCTGACGCCGTCCGCTAAGCCGAAAGCGTTGCTGGTACGTAATGTAGCAACGCCACTAGTGCGACCAGTAAGGAATGAATCAGTGCCTTCATAGGAGTCGCCGCCGAATTCGGAAAGGTTGTCAGTATAAACCCCGACATCGTAAGCGATACCGTAGTTACGGCCATAGTCAAAGCTAACGTTGTGACCATAGTCCAGCCCAGCATACGCCAGGCGGGTGGATTCGCCATTCTGAGAACCTTCTGCGTTCGCAGCATCAAGCTGACCTTCGAACTGGCCGTAGCCCGTTAATTCCTCGTTGATTTGGGTTTCACCCTTGAAGCCCAGACGCGCATAGGTACCATCCGCGTTTTTGCCGTCCGTCCAGCTATGCGCGGCTTTAACCTTGCCGTACAGATCCAGCTTATTGCCGTCTTTATTATAGATTTCCGCTGCCTGCGCGGAAGTTACCCCTAAAGCCAATACGGCCAATGCCACTGCTGTTTTTTTCATTTCAAACTCACTTTCTAGTTGTGGTTGCTATCGTCATTACAGCTTTGTTAAGTAGATTTTCCTTCTACTTAAAAAAGCCCCCGTACCCGGGGGAAACATCTCTCTAACTACGAAAAAAGTGGCAAATACAACAATAACGATGAAGGCTGGGCTTTCGCCCTTATTGCGTGGTTCAGCGCAATAATGTTCCCCTGTGAGGGCAGGAGGAATGTGCTCTTAATAAGAAAACAGCACGCCCGCGCCTGCACCGACGTTGTCCGCGGTATCCCAGGACAGACCGGTTTTTACGGAAACGTTGGCTGACACGCGAGCGCTGATCCCGGCAGATACGGCGTTCTGGCCGTTAAAGGTTCCGACGCCCATGCCGAAGCCGACGGTGTGGCCCTGCGGCGCTTGCGGGATAGCGGTGAGGGCGAAAGCGCCAGCCAGACCTGCGCGGAACTCTTTACGGTCTTTGTTCTGCTGCTGCTCCAGCTTGTTGAAATTGGTGCGGTTGTTGGCTTCCAGGTCCGAAATGCGCTGCTCGTGGTTAGCCAGCGTTTTCTCGTCGTCGGCAAGACGCTGGTTGGTGTTTACCAGCGCCTGATGGTTAGCTTCCGCGTTGGCAAAGGCGATATCAGCGCGATTCTGGGCGGCATCGCCGGTAGTCTGAGCCTGCTGCACGCCGGATGACAGGGTGGAGAAGTGCTGCTGTTCGGCCTTCACTTCTGTATCGATAGCGGATTTGTTGGCGGTGATGTTAGCTTCATCGGCGGCAATCGCCTTTTTGTTAGTATTAACATCGGTCTGACTTGCCTTACTGTTAACGGTAGTTGTTAACGCGGTAACGGCATCATCCTGGCGTTTCTGGTCATCGGTAAAGGTTTTCGTATCAACCTTATTACCGATGGCCTGGGTATTAGTATCAATGGCAGCTTTGTTGTCACTAATCAGGTTGTCATGCGTGCCAATGATTTGGGACTGAGCCTGGTCAATCTGCTGCTGTGCTGCCTTCTGGTTGGTCAACTCGGTATGTAGGGCATCATCACCTGCGGTACGATCTTTGATTTCCTGGGCTAAACCGTCGGCGCTAGTTTTGATGCTCTTGTTCACCACATCTATCTGGCCCTGCAATGCTGTATCGGCGGCAACGCGATTTTTGTATTCATCAACGACAGCGTCTTTCACTGTATCTATGCTGCGTTCAAGTCCTGTAATGGATGCCGCGGCGTTGCCTGCTTCACGCATCGCATCATCTGCTTTGGTAAAAGCGGCATCAGCACGTTGTTTAGCGTCGTCAGCTTTGGTAAAAGCATCATCTGCTTTCTGGCTGTTACCTGTAATCGCGTTCTCCACGGACTGGAACTGCTGGGTCACCGTTGTTGTGGTATTAGGGAGTATTACGCTATCGGAAGTGACAATTACTGCGTTAGCATGAGTGGATGTCAGTGCGGCCAACACCGCGACGGCGATAATACTTTTACTTATGGACTGCATGATGAGTTACCTGTCATTAACTGAATTTATTCGCCTGTTCTGGCGGTTTTATTTAGCGAGTGGCAGGGGCGTACAGCAGCCCTGAAGTGTAATAACCTCAGCCACGATGTTTTGTGATTTATTATTTTTCTGACAAAACATTATTTCACCGAAAACAGGCTGATATTGACCTGTTATCTGTGAGAGTGAATAAAAAACGGGTTATTGTTTTTTATTCACTGTTAAATATTTAGCGATCGATCAATAGCGTCTCTGTTTGATGCTATCTCTTTGTTTATTCATGTGTTTCAATTCCATTGGCCTGATGTAGCATCAGCGCCTCGGTGATAATTTGTTGTTTACTTTTACGGGTTTGAAAAGCCACCTCACGAACGTATTCGCAAAGGTCATCAGCGATGCGTGCGCTGAGCATAGTCAAACTGGCATTTTGTACTTCGCCGCGACGTCTGCGTTTCGCGGGATATGTCCTGGTGTTGTTCATGAGATTCCTCATGTAATCCGATTCATTATTTTTCTTCGTAAAATATGCAGGGGGAAAAAAGACATGTCAATATTCGGGAAACGCCGCTTATTTTGTATTAAAAACGTTAAGGTAATT
>NZ_JANEWH010000222.1:0-4354 GCF_028069715.1 Kluyvera sp. Awk 3
ATAAGATATTTATCTTGTTGTTGTTCAAACTTAACGGCCCATGCCGGTGATATTGCCGTGGAGAGCAATATCACCAGAATAGATGCAGTAGACGTTAGCCTCATATTATTCACTCTTGTGGATAGCTGTGTCGGAACAGTTAATCATCTATGACGTCATTAAAACCTTTATAAAATAACCAGCCACAACCCTGTTTTTGTCGGAAATACAAAGAATGGGATTTAATCGCTTAAGAATGTGAGCATTCCTGTGATTATTAATGATAACGCTGCAACCTTGATTAATGCGTCACTCGTCGCCGTATTTTGTCCTTATTTCAAAGGTTATTTCCTGACGCCGTTGGCATGCTGATGCCTGCGTCTGGGAGGACTGCTTCACAGACGCGCTGACATTCTGAGCTGTCAGCCCATCGTCCACGCCTGATATTGAGGAAACTATGGCCAAGGGTGATATCACTCCGCTTACTTTTACCACCGAAACCGATCCGGTGACCGGCGTTCGCGTTATGCGCTTAACGCCACTGGGGCGCATTTTTCATCGCAACTATTTCTATCAAAAGTGCTTTTTACAGGGAGGAACACAGCTGCTGATTGGCGGCGTTGAACAGGGCAACTGGAACTACTGGCTGCTCGATCTTGAGCAGAGCACGCTGCGCCAGCTCACCGATGGGGCTGGCGATAATAGCTTTGACGGGTTTATCACTGATGACGATAGCGCGCTGATCTTTATGCGCCACAACCGGCAAATCGTGCGTGTAGAGCTGGATACCTTGCAGGAACAGGTACTGTACCAACTGCCTGCCCAGTGGGTAAGCACCAGTGCCTGGGCGCCCGACAGCAGTGGCCGCAAAATGATCGGCATGTCGCTGTCAGCAGAAAGTTACCTGCCGTTGCACGACTGGAGCGATTTCCAGCGACAGTATCATATGAACCCGACCACCCGCTGTGAAGTGATCGACCTTGCTTCCGGTCGCAGCGAACAACTGTTTGAAGAGCCGCGCTGGTTAGGACACCCCGGTTTTCGCCCCGGCGATACCGATACCATCATGTACTGTCATGAAGGACCGCACGATCTGATTCGCAACCGTATCTGGTTGCATCAGCGCCAGACGGGGCTTTCCGCGCCGGTGAGCCAGGACGAAGAGGAAACCTTTACCCATGAGTTCTGGGTGCCGGACGGTTCGCGCATTATTTTCGTCTCCCTGCATAAAGAGACGCATCAGCGCCATATCTGCCAGACGTTGGCGGGCAGCACGCAGAGCGAAAAAGTCATGCCGATGCCCGCTTGTTCACATCTGATGAGCAATTTTGATGGCTCGCTGCTGGTGGGCGACGGCTGCGGAACGCCGGTGGATCTCACCGACGAGGGCGGTTATGCGGCATTGACAGACCCCTGGCTCTATCTGTTTGCGCCGGGCGAGAAGCAAACGCGGCGGATTGTTCGCCACGATACCTCATGGCGAGTGATTGACGGCCAGTGTCAGGCAAGTCATCCGCACCCGTCGTTTAGCCCGGATCTGCGCCACGTACTTTATACCTCCGATCGCGAGGGATTACCTGCCGTGTACCTGGCGGATGTCTCCGTACTGCTGACAGGACGTTTATGATGAAAAAAATAGCACTCTCGTTGCTGCTGGCCTGCGGCGGCATATTTTGCATTGCGCCGGCAATGGCGGAAGATAGCGACAGCGTAACCCTGCGCGTCTCCTGGTGGGGGGCGAACTCGCGTCACCAGAATACCCTGAAAACCATTCGCGCCTTTGAGCAGGCGCATCCCAACATTAAGGTGAAGGCTGAATATACCGGCTGGGATGGTTTCGTTTCACGCCTCTCCACCCAGATAGCAGGGAAAAATGAACCGGATGTCATGCAGCTTGACTGGAGCTGGATACAGGTGTTCTCACGATCCGGTGATGGCTTTTACGATCTCAATCAGCTCAGCAAAGAGGTCGGGCTGGAAAACTACGCGGGCAAGCTGGGGACCGTGACGGTGAACGGCAAAGTGCAGGGGCTGCCCGTTTCGCTGGTGGCGCCCATTCTCTACTACAACACCGAAACCTGGAAAAAGGTCGGGCTTGCCTATCCGAAAACCTGGGATGAGCTGTACGCCGCCGGAAAGATCTTTAAAGAGAAGCTTGGCGACAATTACTATCCGGCTATCGTCACCACTTCAATGGAACTCATTAATTCGTGGATGGTGCAGAAGTACAACCAGCCGATGCTCAACGAAAAAGGGGAGTTTACCTACAACGAGGCGCAGTGGCTGGAATTTGTCAACGTCTATCAGAAGCTGGTGAACGAACACGTCCTGCCAAGTCAGAAGTATATTCAGTCGTTTGGTAAAGCGCAGCCGTTTGAAATGAAGCCGTGGATCAACGGTGAATTCGGCGGCTCTAACCTGATGAGTTCGGCAGTCGCAAAGTATGAAGATACCCTGGCGCCACCGGCAAAACTGGAAGTGGGTCCATATCCGCTGCTGCCGGGGGCGAAGGATGCCGGGTTATTTATCAAACCGTCGATGATATTCGCCATTAGCCGCAACACGAAGCATCCCAAAGAGGCGGCGATGCTGATGGATTACATGTTTAACCAGCCGGAAGGCGTCGCGCTGATGGGGCTGGAGAGAGGCTTCCCGGTGAGTAAAGCGGCGGCGGACTACGTGATGAAAAACACGATGGCGCAGCCGGACGATCCGGTGATTACCGGCCTTAAGCTGGTGGAGAGCATGCCGTCCGATAACGTCTACGTCTCGCCGTACTTTAAAAACCCGGAAATCGAACAGTACTGGCTGGATCTGACCCAGCGGATTGACTACGGCAAAATCAGCGCTGAAGACGCCGCCAAAGAGTTCGAACGCACCGCCAAACGCGCGCTGCGCAAACATACACCGATGAAATAAGAGGTTTTCATGGACAGAGAGCAACTGAAGTTTAGCGCGGAACAGACGGTGCAGATGACGGAAAAGCTGATTGACGCGCTGGTGAATATTCGTGATGAGAACGGCGCATTTCTCATGACGCTGGCGGATGGACGGGTGGTCGATACCAAAGGGTGGGGCGGCTGGGAATGGACTCACGGCATCGGTCTGTATGGCCTGTGGCAATACTGGCTGCAGACGCGTAACCCGCGCTGGATGGCAATCATCGAACAGTGGTTTACCGACCGTTTTCGCGAAGGCACGCCGACCAAAAACGTCAATACTATGGCGCCAATGCTGACGCTCGCCGCGTTGTATGAAGAGACGGGCCACTCGCCATGGCGGCGTTACATCGACATCTGGGCCAACTGGGTGATGCATGACATGCCGCGTACCGAGCTGGGTGGCCTGCAGCATATGACCTTCAATTTCGCGCATCATCAGCAACTATGGGACGATACGCTGATGATGAGCGTGATGCCGTTGGCGAAGGCCGGGCTGGTGCTCAATCGTCCACAGTGGGTGGACGAGGCTAAGCGTCAGTTCCTGCTGCATTCGCAGTACCTGTGCGATGCGCCGACCGGGCTGTGGTATCACGGCTGGAACTTTGAGGGGCGCCATCACTATGCTAAGGCGCTCTGGGGGCGCGGCAACAGCTGGGTGACGGTGGCCATCCCGGACTTTATCGAGATGCTCGACCTGCCGGAAGGCGACCCGGTGCGCGAGTTCTTGCTGGGCCAGCTAACGCGGCAGGTAGCGGCTCTGGCGCAGCGGCAGGATAGAGAAAGTGGGTTATGGCACACGCTGCTGGATGACCCGAACTCTTATCTGGAATCGTCGGCTTCGGCGGGTTTTGCGTATGGCATTCTGAAAGCGGTACGTCTGCGCTATATCGATAAACATTTTCTCGCGACGGGGATTGCCGCAGCGGAAGGCGTGATGCGGCAGATTAACCCGCAGGGTGAACTGGCAAATGTTTCTTTCGGTACAGGGATGGGTAAGGATCTTGACTACTATCGCAATATTGAACGTACCACCATGCCTTATGGGCAGGCGATGGCGATGCTGGCGTTGATCGAGTATCAGAACCTGTTTATCTGAACCATGAACGGCGCTCCGGTCTATGACTGGAGCGCGCTGCGGTGGCTGATCAGCGGGAAGAGACCATATTTGCGCACCGTGCGCGGCGGTATGCCGAAGAAAAGCTTAAAACGATGGGAAAAGTAGTTACTGTCGTTAAAACCGCACAGATAGGCGATATCGGTAATAGATTGCTCGGAGGTAACCAACAAATTCATCGCATGACACAAACGCACGTGAGTAATGTAGTCATTTGGCGTCAGGGCGGTAATCGATTGGACTTTACGTTCCAGCATGCGTTTCTGAATATTAAATTTTTGTGCCAGATAATCGATGCTTAATTTGTCATTTGCATAAT
>NZ_JANEWH010000223.1:0-4242 GCF_028069715.1 Kluyvera sp. Awk 3
CAATTTACACCATTTAAACAAAAATAAATTTATTGATCTCACCCCATTACACACCGCTAAACCTAACTCATCAGAGGGAATAAATGCGCTAAATCGCTACCCGATAGTGAGTATAGAATCAATTTGACGTTTTAATGGGGTTGAGGCGGGAGATTTAAGACGGGAACATAACAAACAACGCCAGGCGCAGACCGTGCTCAGGAACGCTGCGCCTTACCATGATACAACCCCGTTGAATAGGTGGAGCCAGCCCTCTTTTCCTGGCTCAGATCCGGGCACAAAGAAGCGCTGGATGAAAGATAATGCTGGTATTCCGCAACGTGCAACAGGGCCTGCTCGCCGCAAAGCTCCTGCTCACCATAATCGACATACATCAACGATTGTCGGAAGAATTTGAACATAACGTTTTCCAGCCATTGGACCTGGCACCTCCACTCATTGATGGAGGTGCGTCATGATTATGATTTTTTCGCGCTGTAGACTTCTTCACCGGAGAATGTCGGCTCGGCCCAGAAATTAATATTGAACTGCGCGTCGTCGGTCATTTCGATACGATGCCAGTACTGCGGCGGGCTGGTCGCGAAGCTACCGGCATTGATAACCACCTTCCCTTCCGGTTCCGTGGCCTGCTCATCAGCAAAACCGTAGTAGGTCACCGTACCTTCCATCACACACAGCTGGCCAAAGATGCCGGCGGCGGTATTGTGATGGCTCAGCAGCGCGGCCGGGACATTGTCTTTTGTGAAGAATGGGGTTGAACGTTTGATAGTCCAGTTTTTAGGGATTCTGTGATGGCTCATATTAACCTCCGGATCTAAAACATGCATTTAAAATACAACTTAAAAATCGAGCTGTAAAGCATTTTTGATAATGAATCTCATTATCGTGTATACACCGTTCTTCGCCCGGCATCACATTTCTGCATGTTGCTCATTGTCGAATTCCGACATTTATTTATATTAAAAATGTCGAATATCAACAGAGGTAATGCATGAACCCGCTCGCTTTCACCATTGCGCAAGAACAGAATGTCGATACCCGCTATCTGGCAGACCTGCCGCTTCCCGACATACTGGCGTTGCTCAACGAGCACGACGCCCGCGTTCCGCTCGCCATTCGCGGCGTTCTTCCGCAGGTGGAAGAGGCCGTGCGTCTGATTGTCGGGCAGATGAAAAGCGGTGGTCGGCTGTTTTATGTTGGCGCAGGCACCAGCGGACGGCTTGGCGTGCTGGACTCCGCCGAGTGCCCACCGACCTTTGGCACCGACCCAAACCTGGTTCAATCAGTCATTGCCGGCGGGCTGGACGCCATGCTGCGCGCCGTAGAGAACGTAGAAGATGACGCCGCCGCCGCGGTTGCCGAACTCCGCGCTCGTGGCCTGAGTCAACGGGATGTGGTGCTGGGTATCGCCGCCAGCGGACGCACGCCGTTCGTGATGTCGGCGCTCGACTTTGCGCGCCAGACTGGCGCAAAGACCATCGCGCTCACCACCCGCGGTCCAGGCCTTATCTCAGAAAAAGCGGACGTGGCGGTAGCGCCGGACGTCGGTGCCGAAGCGCTGGCCGGTTCCACGCGGATGAAAAGCGGCTCCGCGCAGAAGATGCTGCTGGGGATGATCAGTACCGCCACCATGATTCAACTGGGGCGCGTGCACGGCAACCTGATGATTGACGTAAAAGCCTCGAACAAAAAGCTGTTGCGCCGCGCCGAGCACATGGTGGCGCAGATCTGCGAAGTGGATAACGCCACGGCGCAAATGCAGCTCCAACAGGTGAACTACAACGTGCGCGCGGCGGTGCTGAGCAACCTGCTGGGCCTCTCTCCCGATGCGGCGCTTGCGATGGCCGCGCAACCCTTTGTCGCCCTAAAAGATCAGCTATTATCAGGAGCCACTCATGGCCAATAAAATAGAACATCTGGAGCTTATCGCTGACGCCATCGAACACCATATTGGCGGCTTCGGCAACGTCGCCACGCTGACCAACTGCATGACCCGCGTACGCGTGGTCCTGCGCGATCGCAGCCTGTTTAACGCCGAAGCGCTGCGCAAAGTGGACGGAGTCAAAGGCACCGTCGACGCCGGAGAGCAGTTTCAGATTATCGTCGGCGCGGGTACGGCATCAAAGGTGACGGGGATCCTGACTAAACGCATGAATCGCGCGGGAATCGCCCTAGCCGCCGCCGCCGATGCAGAACGTAAACCTTTCTCCATCCGCCGCTGCCTGAATATTCTGGCGGCCATTTTTGTCCCTACCATCCCGGCGCTGATCGGCTGCGGTTTGATTCTTGGATTAGTCAACGTCTGCCGCCTGATCGGCCCCGAGTTTGTCGCCAGCCATCAGGATCTCTTCGCCCTGCTGACGGTCATGGGGAAGGCGGTCTTTACGGTGCTGGCGGTGATGATCGGCATGAATACCGCCAAAGAGCTGCAGGCGTCTCCCGCCATCGGCGCAGTGATGGCGGCCGTGCTGGCCGCGCCGGATCTCGCCAACATCAAGCTATTTGGCAGCGCATTAACGCCGGGCGGCGGCGGGATTTTCGCCGTGCTGCTGGTCTGCGTCTTTGCCGCGAAATTTGAGCTGTGGTTCCGCCGCTACTGCAAAGAGAGTCTGGATCTGATTTTAACGCCCATGGTGACGATTCTGGTCTCCTCGCTGGCCGCGCTGCTGATTCTGCAACCGCTGGCGCACGCGGTTAATCAGTGGCTGGGCGACCTGGTGGCGCTCTCCCTGCTCAACAATTCCGCAGGTTCTGTTGTGGTTGGCGCGCTGCTTGGCGGCGGCTTCCTGTTCCTGCTGCTGACCGGTTTACATCAGGGGCTTATTCCCATTCACGCGCAGATCCTCGATACTTTTGGCCTGAACTATCTGTTCCCGATCCTCGCGATGGGCGGGATGGGTCAGGTGGGCGCGGCGGCCTATGTCTACCTGAAGACGAAGAATTCGCGCCTGAAGAAAACCATTTCCGGCGCGCTGCCGGTGGGTATCATCGGCGTCGGTGAACCGCTGCTGTTCGGCGTCTCCTTGCCGCTGGGTAAACCGTTTATCGCAGGCTGCATCGGCGGTGCGGCAGGCGGTGCGGTGATTGCCGCCTGTAAGGTAGGCATTATCATTCCGTTTGGCACTGCTGGACTATCGCTGCTGCCGTTAGTCGGCGCCGGGCAGATTCTGCCGTTCCTGCTGGCGGTCGTTAGCGCATGGGTGGTTGGATTTGTCGCCGCCATGATCCTGGGCTTTACCGATCCGCAGGAATAGTCATAATCAGGCACAGGGCGCAACGCGCCCTTCCCCATGGCGAGAAAAAAGGTACGTAATGGAATCCATCATCAGCAAAATTCAGGCTCTGGCGCACGCCAAAAACGGCGGCGATCGGCGTATCTCGACGTATCTGATTGAGCGGAATTTTGATATCTCCGATTTAAGCGCCACCCGCATGGGGCAGGAACTGGGTATCAGCGATTCCTCCGTCATCCGCTATGCCAAAGCGCTTGGCTGTAGCGGTTTTCCGGAGCTGAAGCTGTGGCTCGCCGCGGCCAGCCATCCGCAAAAAGCGCGCGCACGCGAGGAGATCTACGAAGGTATTGAAGCCAGCGACTCTACTGAGCAGATGGTGGAGAAATCCCGCGTCCTGTTTGCCAGCAAAATTGACCAGTCGCTGGATCTGCTCGACCCGCAAACTATCGACATCTGCGCGCGGTTACTGATCGACAGCCGCAAAATCGTCCTCGTCGGCATCGGGACCTCGGCGCTGATCGCGCTGGATATCAACCACAAGCTGATTCGCTGTGGGTTAAACGTGCAGTTCAACTACGATTACCACACGCAAATTGTGCAGGCATCTTTACTACAGCCCGGCGACGTGCTGCTCGCGGTCTCCGCGCGCGGTGAAACGGCGGAGGTGGTAGAAGCGCTGGAGCTGGCCCGTGAACGCGGGGCACACACGATAGCCATCACCCGCTATGGCAAAAACAAAGTCAGCCAAATTGCCAAACACGTCATCCCCTATAGCTATACCGAAGCGCACGAGAAACTTGGCATGGTGACGCCACAAATCCTACAGATGATCGCCTTTGATATTCTTTTCTTCCGCATTAACAGCCTCGTGTCGCCGGACAGCATGTCCACCGCGCTGCACACCATCAACAAACGCCAGCACAACGGAAACACGCCATAAATATCAACTAGCTGAATATCCACACAAATAACATTGTCTTTTAACATTCATTAACAGATAGTGTATAAG
>NZ_JANEWH010000224.1:0-4240 GCF_028069715.1 Kluyvera sp. Awk 3
TCGTTATGCACGCCAATGACTGACACCACATTACGGACGGAAAATGCCATCAATCAGGCATTTTTATCCCTTTCCGGTGTATCTTCTCCCGGTAGCTACACTCGTTGATGTACACACTGCGCAACCAGGACACGATATGAAAAAGTGGCTCACCGAATTTTTCGACGATATGCGTTATATCTGGGGTGAATTCGTCCGCGAAGTAAACAGCGCCACGATAGATGACGATACGGATGCTCTGGATGCGCCCGGTGCGGAATACTCGGCAGAGTGGCACGCAACGCCGGATTTTGATCCGCAAAAGGCGATAAACAACATTGATAACGTGTATACCCACGATACCCTTCACGCGCACATCTATGGCCACGACTATGACCACTGAACATCATGCAAAAGCACCCAGGAAAAGAGTCCTGTGGCGCGACCTGTCCAGCACGGAAAAAGCATCACCCGACTTCCTGGTCGAGCGACCCGATGTAATAGAAGATCAAGCGCGATTCATCGAGGGGATAAAGCCTTCGGACTCGGGAACAGGACACCCCGCGAAAAAATAGCCCGGATCACATCCAGAATTTACGCTTAAAAAGTCGCAGACCTGAAACAAGCATCCATCCAAATAAACCGCATCCGCGCTACACCCAAAAAATCAAAGAAAACCATTATAAAACATTAAATTAAAGCAAAATTTAAGATAAAAACTGCAGCGATGAGCGCTACAGTTTTTATTTCATATAAAACAATGAGATAACTGCGTTTTTAGGGGCTTTTCGCTACACTTCAGACAGTGGGGGTGTAGCGCCCGAAAACCTTGTGCTGCAAGGCTTTCGGAGCAGTACTGTATAGTGCGTCAGGTGTGACACGATTTTCTGGTCGTTTTCAGCCACCAGAAGACTTATCGATCAGACAGGAAACATAAGCGGTGAACGGGCACGCAATTTATTGCGTGGCGGTGAGGCGCTGGCGGGTGTCGGGGCGCCGCCCTGACAGGATAAACAGATTTTTTGCATGCAAAAAATCGTACTGGGAAGGCAGAATTTCAGGGGTAATCAGCCCTTCCAGAACTGCCACCATGGCTTTGCAGGAACCTTCTGCGGGTCAGAAGCGCTCTGTTTATGCTCCAGGAGCTGCATCGCCTGTTTCAGACTATCGATATGAGAATTCTGAGCAGAAACCAGCGATTTCAGGTGTTCAACTTCCTGTTTCAACGCCCTGACCACCTGTTCATTCTCAGACAATGATGCTGTAACACGCTGTCCAGTGACCTGTTCAACAACCTGTTCATCAGGAAGACCACGTAACGCACCAAATACGCGCAATAACTCTGATGTATCTAACATTTTTGCATTTCGTTCGCCGTGACAGGTGGACAACTCACCTGCTTTAATCAACCTGTGCAGTGTGGTACGACTTTTCCCGGTAAGACGAGCTGCTTCACTGATAGATACCTGAGCCATTAGTACTTCTCCTGAAGACCATCTATCCGTGTCGTGAGGCTACGAAAAAGGTGTTCCGCATCCTCATGTAATGCTTCACACAAGTCGGCCTCAGTATCGAGATCCAGTTCGTTGAGCTTCTCAAGCAAAAGCAGAGATTGCGCCTGAATGAATTTAGCCATGTTCAGTGCCGTTTTATATTGTTTGCTCACTGCGTAAGTGCTCCACGTAACATGCGGTTCTTTTCCGCTTCCTCGACCGTTCGCTCGCTACGCTCGGTCACTTGTCTGCGGCGAGCGTAGCGAGATTTAGAACTAACAAGAACATTAGAGCTAAGCGCAAGAAGGACAGGACAAAGACGATAAGGCCACGCCCCTAGGGCGTTTTTCCATAGGCTTCGCCCCCCTGACAAGCATCACAGAATCTGACGCTCAAATCAGTGGTGGCGAAACCCGACAGGACTATTAAGATACCAGGCGTTTCCCCCTAGTGGCTCCCTCGTGCGCTCTCCTGTTCCTGCCTTTCGGTTTACCGGTGTCATTCCGCTGTTATGGCCGCGGTTTCTCATTCCACGCCTGACACTCAGCTCCGGGAAGGCAGTTCGCTCCAAGCTGGACTGTATGCACGAACCCCCCGTTCAGTCCGACTGCTGCGCCTTATCCGATAACTATCACTTGAGTCCAATCCGGAAAGACACGACTTATCGCCACTGGCAACAGCCACTGGTAATTGATTTAGAGGAGTAGTCTTGAAGTTATGCGCCAGTTAAGGCTAAACTAAACGAACAGTTTTGGTGACTGAGCTCCTCTAAGCCAGTTACCTCGGTTCAGAAACTTGCCGGTTACTGAACCTTCGAAAAACCACCTTGCCGGGTGGTTTTTTCGTTTACAGAGCAAGAGATTACGCGGACAGCGACCGGATCTCAAGATGATCGTAAAAAGAAAATGCCTATAAACCTTTTTATCATTCAAAAAGAAGGCTTCCTTTTATAGAAGCCTTCTTTTTGAATGATAAAATTTTTTTTTAAAAAAAATCATGCAATCGCATGTTTCTTATCCGAGTTTTCAGCACTATGTTTCCTTTCTATAATTTCATGGGCGGGGGTCACTCTGTCTATTTCTTCCTGTAAGCGCGGGCTACTAGTAACCTCCCATAGATCAACAGACTGCTGTATATTCAACCAGAACTTTGCAGTGGTATCGAATGCTTTCGCCAACCTAAACGCCATATCAGTGGACAGTTTTCTATTATTGTTAACTAAAGCACTAGCTGAATTTCTATGCACATTCAACATTTCTGCTAAATCATTGATTTTTAAGCCACTTGGCTCGAGATATTCATAAAGAATAATATCCCCTACAGTTGATGGCTTTCTAGTTGCTTGGGACATGCTTTACTCCTGAATTTTTCACTTCACTCTGTGAGATGAGGAAGATAAGTATTTCGTCTGTTACCAATTACATCGATGAGTAATTATCTTAAATATAGCTACGTCATTTAGTTTATTAATCATTATTTGTAATGACGTTTTAGTGTAGGTGAGGTAATGCCTCACCTACTTGTTTTATAAGATAACAGCCACGACCTGCTATCTATCGGTAATCATGTGGATCGAGATACAAATCCTCGACACCGTTGTCACCCCACTTAAATATCAAGCGGTATTTCTCATTCACCCTTATCGATGAATACCCCGTCAATGGAGGGTTGAGATTTTCAAATCGGTTCCCTGGGGGAGACCGTAAATCTCCAACTTTATCAGCCGCATTCAGCATATCCAGCTTGCGAAACAATGAAGCACTAATCGCAGTTGGAATCTTTCGATTGGCTTTACCATATTTGTAAAACTGGTATAGCCAATCGTCTCGAAACTGAATGCGGCAATCATCATCATGCTCATGATCTTGCTGCATTTTTCTTTTACCTCAACTTTTGCCGTAACTTGGCAAGTTTTTCGATCACCTTCTTACCTCCGACATAATACAGCAAACAGAAAAAATGCACAACAGCACTGTGCACTTGTGCGCTCACGAATAACAAGATACAATGCACAAATGCACAGTGCTGTTGTGCAATAAAATTAAGAATCTGGAGGCCACATGGCGCTTGTTCGTGCAGGAAATAAAAGCAAGATTATTGAAGCAGATGTAAAGTCTAACCCGGCATTTGACGCTCAGCATAAGCCGGGAGATACGTGCAAGTATGAAGGAATCTATAAATGTACGGGCTGCGGTAAAGAAGTAACTATCGCAGGTGGGAAAACTCTTCCACCACAAAACCACCACCAACATAGCCCTGCCCAGGGAAGTATCCGTTGGCAATTATTTGTTTATGCTCAGTGAGGAATAGAAATGGCAGATCGTCGACCACTTAACCCACACGTTGTCGTTCCTAAACCAGGTGGAGGAACTCAACCACGCGACCGTAATAATGATGGACGGGTACGAGGAAAACGTTCAGATGCAGGGAAACCAAGAAAATAACCGAAAGCCGCCTATCTGGCGGCTTTTTCGTTTCCAGAACTATGAATATCTCAATTCTGATGATATTGAACATAACGTCTCATTACGCGTACCGCTCAGACGGGCTGTACGCGGTTTTCCCGCCGAAGCCACAAAACCACACATCTTCTCTTCTGAAAACGCCCCAGAATCGCGCTGGTGCGTTTTACGGGCATGAATCGTTATGCACGCCAATGACTGACACCACATTACGGACGGAAAATGCCATCAATCAGGCATTTTTATCCCTTTCCGGTGTATCTTCTCCCGGTAGCTACACTCGTTGATGTACACACTGCGCAACCA
>NZ_JANEWH010000225.1:0-4144 GCF_028069715.1 Kluyvera sp. Awk 3
GGATAACAACAAGCAGCTTGATGCCTGGCAGGGCGGCCTGCTGTTAAGCCACACCAACAGCGATGACAGCGGCGTGAACAAGGTTATCCTGCGCTACTCCGATAACTCGGATAACAGCGTGTTCAATAAAACCGACGGTCTGACGGCCATCTACGCCAGCTTCGAGGGTAACTACAAGTTCACCCAGCAGGCGCAGGTGGAATACCTGCTGGCATTCCACGACTACGACAACAGCAAAGACAAAACCGATAACCGTAAAAACTACGGCGCGATTGTGCGTCCGATGTACTTCTGGAACGACGTGCACTCGACGTGGCTGGAAGCGGGTTACCAGCGTGTGGATTACGACCAGGGCGGAGATAACCACGGCTGGAAGCTGACGCTGTCGCAGAACATCGCGATTGGTATGGGCCCGGAATTCCGTCCGATGCTGCGCTTCTACGTGACCGGCGGTCAGGTCGACAACAAGCGCACGGCGAAGGTGAACGGTACCGACGACCAGCAGCTGGATTCACTGAACTTCGGCGGCATGTTTGAGGCGTGGTTCTAAGCGAGCGTGAAAAAATCGCTTTGCCTGGAGCAGCCGGGAAACCGGCTGCTCTGTTTATTGGGTTGCCGCGGGCACGACTAGCGTCGCGTCAGCGCCAGCCGAATTCCCAGGCCAATAAACGCCGTGCCGACCACGCGATCCAACACCTTTTGCAGCGTCTGGTTACGCGAGACCGCGCCGGCGGCGCTACCGGCCAGAATGGCAAACGTGGCGTCGGTCATAAAACCAACCAGCGCATAGGCCATACCGAGGATCAGAAACGAAACGGCATGATGCTCGCCGTTCGGCATCACGAACTGCGGGAAGAAGGAGATAAAGAACAAAATCACCTTCGGATTGGTGAGGGTGGTAATAAACCCTTTTGACAGCAGGCCGCCGGTATTGGCCCTGTTTCGCTCCACCACCGGTTCATCGCCCTGTGCCGATTTCCGGCTAAACGTGCCCAGCACCATTTTCCCACCCAGATACATCAGGTATACCGCGCCGACGTACTTCACCACGGTGAACAGCAGCGGCGAGGCGGTAATCAACGCCGTTAAACCCACGGCGCTGGCAACCGCATGGGTGCAGCTACCGAGCGCGACGCCTGCGGCGGAAATCAGCCCAGCGCGGCGACCGTTTGCCACGCTCTGGCCGACGACATAGGCCATATCGGGCCCCGGCGTGATGGAGAGCAGGAACACGGAGAGAATGAACAGCCCAAAATGGGTGATATCCAGCATGATGACCTCGATTAGTGGATAAGGGTAACGCCGCTGCGCGCAAGCGCATCGGTGAGCGGTTGATCCAGTATACCGTCGACGATCAGCGTGCTGGCGAGGCTGAGCTCGCCGATGGCGAAAGCGGAGGCGGCGTTAATTTTCTCATGAGAGGCCATGACCACGGTTTCCGAGGCTCGTTCGCTCAGCAGACGTTTTACTCCTGCCTCTTCAAAATTTCCGGTCGTAAACCCGGCGCTGTGATGCACTCCAGTGACGCCCATAAAGTACAGATCGGCGTTGATTCGGCTGGCGGCTTCGGTCATCGCCGTCCCGGTCGTGACCACCGAGTGCTTGAACAGCGTGCCGCCGAGCAGGATGACTTCAATTAACGGATAGTCGACCAGACCGACGGCGATGTTTGGGCTGTGGGTCACCACGGTGAACGGCATATCGACTGGCAGCAGCTTGATCATCTCAGAGGTGGTTGTCCCCCCGTCAACGATCACCACCTGGCCCGGGCAGATTAATGCCGCTGCTTTTTGCGCGATCGTTTTCTTTGCGTCAATTTGCACGCTTTTTCTTGCTTCGAACGGGGCGATAGCGGCTGAAACCGGCAGCGCGCCGCCGTGGACGCGCTGGAGCAATCCCGCCGCCGCAAGTTCGCGTAAATCCCGGCGAATTGAGTCTTCCGAGACGTTGAAGTGCTGGCTTAACTCGGTAGAGTGCACCTGTTTATCCCGAGCCAGAATCTCAAGGATGTGCTGTTTTCGCTGGCTGGCTAGCATCATTTTCTCTATGCGTGTTTGGTCTTGAATGTGCACGATTATGCATGATAGGTTGTGCGCTGTCACCTGTTACCCAAAACAACAACCTATGTGGAGCATAAGATGCAAAGTATGATCATATTGATTGCAGGTCCAGTGCGAAGTGGCACCAACGGCGATGAACGGTTGATGCATGAAAACCTGGCCCGCATGGAGCAGACGGCGCTGGCGGTGTATCAGCGAGGGCATATCCCGGTGATTGGCGAGTGGCTGGCATTTCCGCTCTCGGCGGCGGCGGGGTCGCAGAAAATTGGCGATGCCATCAGCGAAGCGTTTCTTTACCCTGTGGCTCATCGACTGTTGACGCGTTGTGATGCGGTGCTGCGCATTGAAGGCGCGTCTAACGGTGCGGATAATGATGTCAGGGTCGCGAATGAGCTTGGGCTGGCAGTGTATTACTCACTGGATGAGGTCCCCGTGAAGACGAAGCAGGCGGAGGCGTAACTCCGCCTGACGTCAAAAAGATTAGATCCAGACGTCGTTGACGGCGGTGCGCGCGCCGCCCTCATGGCCGGTATTGAGTACGCCGCGCGGCTCAATAAGCAGCAGATGCGCTTCGTGTACGGCTGCCGTTTTGTGCTCAATACCCCGTGGAACAACGAACATTTCGCCCGCCTGAACTTCAACAATACGATCGCGGAACGCTATTTCCAGCGTGCCCGCGAGGACGACGATCGTTTCGTCGGTTTCCGGGTGCGCATGCCAGATAAAATCGCCCTGGATTTTTACTACCTTGAATTGATAGTCGTTCATTTCAGCGACCACTTTGGGTTGCCAGTGCTCGTTGAACTGAGCAAGTTTTGACACAAAATTAACGGGCTTCTGCATGAGTGATTCTCCTGTAACAAGAGAACCCAGCTTATAAAGCGGCAGGTGGCACGTATTGTACGTTTGTGCAGGCAGGGGACGAGAGGCCGTGGAGCTTTAGCCAGCGCCCCGGAGACAGCCCGATACACGCATTGAAGTGGCGAATCATATGACTTTGATCGGTAAAACCGGCCTGGATCGCGCTATCCGCCATGCTGAATCCGGCCAGGAGCAACTGCTTGCAGTAGCTGATGCGCCGCAGGATAACGTAGCGATGAGGGCTGGTACCGTACAGGGCGCGGAAGTCACGGCTCAGCGCCCAACGCTCGCGACCGCTGGCGGCGGTGAGTTCTTCAGAAGAGATGCTGCGGTAAAAGAATTCGTGGATATAGTCTCTGGCTCGTTCGGCGGCCGGATAATCGAAGGCGCGACGATGAAAGCGCAGCCCACCCACCTCTGACAGCGCGTGCGCAAGACCGTAGAGCGCTTCATCTTCTTCCAACGGCTGTAGCGGAGCATCAACGGCGCAGAGTAAAGGCGTAGCGGCGGCCAGCAGTCGCGGATCGGCGGATATCCCCCCTTTGATATAGGGTAATGACTGGCCGCCCAGGATGGACTGAATCAGCGACGGCTCAACATAGAGCATGCGATAGCGGAAACCCTCTTCGGTTCCCGCTTCGCCGTCGTGAAGCTCATCAGGATGCAGCACGAGGGTTGAGCCGGGAAGGCCGTGTCGCATGCTGCCGCGATAACGGAAGCTCTGCACGCCAGACAGCGTGCGGCCAATGGCATAGGTATCGTGTCGATGCGGCTGATAGCCATGCCCCCTGAAGTAAGCTTCAATAATCTCAATGCGCGATGGCGCGGTGGCCCGGCGAAGCCAGTCCTGGGTTGCGATGTTGTTATTCATGCAGGAGTCCGCAGTTGGGCTGGCTGACGGAAGTGCTCTCGTGTTACCTGCCTCTCTTGTTTATCGACAGAATATCACCGTCCAGCGGCTAACGTAGCATTGATGATGGTGCTCCCGTTGTTGCGTGTCACACAGTCCCATTGGTCCGGAATGTATACAAATGATCGGTGAAAATGAATTTCCTGGAGACGGATTTTTGTGCGCAAATTCGCTCGAAAAAAGTTCCGTTAGTCACGCCAATATTGTGAAGAAAATGTATCAAATACGACTTTATGACTAGGTTAATTCTTAGTCTTTATATTGTTGATGGTGTAAATTATTGCCTTAAAATAAGTAACAAGCGTAATTATGT
>NZ_JANEWH010000226.1:0-3934 GCF_028069715.1 Kluyvera sp. Awk 3
CCACTATAAATAAAACCATTGAATTTCAATTCATTAAAAGAACACCGCATGACGTTTTGGCCCTCAAATGTGGGCATAACCCGCGTTGAATAAATTTGTCATCGACTGCATTTACTACTACATCACCGCGTGATTGAATGATTCTCAATTACATATCCGGAACATTTTTGGCGATGTGAACGGGTAGCTTTCGCAATTCAGGGCAATGATTTTTTAATTTTGGCTGCCATCTATCGGCAGTTTTTTTATGGGAAAACAGACAGATGACACACTTCTCCCCGACGTTCACGGGCACAACCGGGCGCGCGCTATTTTCACTCCTCTTTCTGGGGGCCGTCAGTTCGCCTTCGCTGATGGCGGCTGAAAAAACCGCACGTAGCGACGACACCAAAAAAGAAGATGCGATGACGGTTATTGGCACGACCGCGCAGGCTGACCAGACCGTCACCGACGGCTATCAGCCCTTGAGCAGCGCTACCGCTACGCTAACGTCGATGCCACTGCTCGATATTCCGCAGGTCGTCAACACGGTGAGCGATAAAGTATTAGAAGATCAGCATGCCACCTCGCTGGACGAAGCGCTGTATAACGTGGCCAACGTAGTGCAAACCAACACCCTTGGCGGCACTCAGGACGCGTTTACTCGCCGCGGCTTTGGCGCCAACCGCGACGGTTCGATTATGACCAACGGTCTGCGTACCGTGCTGCCGCGCAGCTTTAACGCCGCCACATCGCGCGTGGAGGTGCTAAAAGGCCCCGCTTCCACGCTGTACGGCATCCTCGACCCCGGTGGATTAATTAACGTGGTGACCAAGCGCCCAGAGCGCACTTTCTCCGGCGATATTTCAGCCACGTCCAGCAGTTTCGGCGGCGGTAGCGGACAGATTGACGTTACCGGCCCCATTGAAGGCACCCAACTGGCCTATCGTCTGATTGGCGAATATCAGAATGAAGATTACTGGCGTAACTTCGGCAAGGAGCGCAGCAGTTTTATCGCCCCTTCCCTGACCTGGTTTGGCGACGACGCGACGGTGAACCTTTCGTGGTCGCACCGTAACTACAATACGCCGTTCGACCGCGGCACCATTTTCGATCTGAATACCGGTCAGGCGGTCAACGTACCGAGCAAGGTACGTTTCGACGAGCCGTTTAACATTACCGATGGCAATTCCGATCTGGCGCAGCTCAACGCCGAGTATCGTCTGAACAGCCAGTGGACCGCGCGTTTTGACTACAGCTTTAGCCAGGATATGTACAGTGATAACCAGGCTCGCGTGATGGCCTACGATGCCAAAACCGGCAACCTGACCCGCCGTGTAGACGCGACGCAAGGCTCGACCCAACGAATGCATGCCACGCGGGCCGATTTGCAGGGCAATGTGGTGATTGGCGGTTTCTATAATGAGTTGCTTACCGGCATCGCCTATGAAAATTATGACCTGCTGCGTACCGATATGATCCGCTGCAAAAACGTCAAGAATAGCCTCAATATCTATCACCCGGTGTACGGGACGCTGGATAAATGCACCACCGTATCGGCGGCCGATAGCGATCAGCGCATTCAGCAGGAAACCTATGCGACGTATTTGCAGGACGCGCTCTATTTGACGGATAAGTGGATTGCCGTGGCGGGCGTGCGCTATCAGTACTACACCCAGTACGCAGGAAAAGGTCGTCCGTTCAAAGAAAACACCGACAGCCGGGACGAAAAGCTGACGCCGAAGTTTGGCCTTGTGTACAAGGTGTCACCCACCGTTTCGCTGTTCGGCAACGTTGCGCAGTCGTTTATGCCGCAATCGTCCATCGCCAGTTATATTGGCGACCTGCCCCCGGAAGAGTCCACGGCTTATGAAGTGGGGGCTAAATTCGACCTGTTCGACGGCGTGACGTCTAATATCACCTTCTTTGATATTCACAAACGTAACGTGCTTTATACCGAAACCATTGGCGACGAGACCTACGCCAAAACCGCGGGCAAAGTACGCTCGCGCGGGATTGAGGTGGATGTCGCCGGTTCGTTGAGTGAAAACCTTAACGTCATTGCCAGCTACGGCTACACCGATGCTAAAGTCGAGGAAGATCCGGAATACGCCGGTAAACCGCTGCCCAACGTGCCGCGCCATACCGGATCGCTGTTCCTGACCTATGACATTAACAACGTCTATGATAGCAACACGCTCACACTCGGCGCTGGAGGGCATGCGTTGAGCCGCCGCTCCGGTACCAACGGCGCAGATTACTACCTGCCCGGCTACGCGGTCGCGGATGTCTTTGCCGCCTACAGGATGAAGCTACAGTACCCGGTTACGTTGCAGGTGAACGTGAAGAACCTGTTCGACAAGACGTACTACACCTCATCGATTGCCAGCAATAATCTGGGTAACCAGATTGGCGACCCACGCGAAGTGCAGTTTACGGTAAAAATGGCCTTCTGATTCCGCCAACGCCCAGCCCTCTCTTAGCCAGAGAGGGCCAACCTTTACATACTCTTTCAATCCCGCATCACTTCCCTACAGTCCGCTTACGCATAATAGTCGCTTTAACTTTTAGACAACATTTTTGACTTTGAGGGATTAGAGTGATGCGTCAAACTCTGCAACTTTCACGCTGGCTAGCAGGATTGCTTCTTGCCGTCAGCGTTGCGCTGCCAGCCAGCGCCAACTCCTGGCCACTGCCGCCGCCGGGCAGCCGCCTGGTGGGCGAAAACCGTTTTCACGTTGTCGACAACAGCGGTGGCTCACTGGAAGCCATCGCCAAGAAATATAACGTGGGTTTCCTGGCGCTGTTGCAGGCCAACCCTGGCGTCGATCCGTATGTGCCTCGTGCGGGCAGCGTACTCACTATCCCGCTGCAAACACTGCTACCCGACGTACCGCGTGAAGGCATCGTACTAAATCTGGCCGAGCTGCGGCTGTACTACTACCCGCCGGGCAGTAAAACCGTGACCGTCTACCCTATCGGCATCGGTCAACTTGGCGGCACGACGGTGACACCCACCATGGTCACCACCGTTTCAGATAAGCGCGCCAACCCAACCTGGACGCCAACCTCCAATATCCGCGCGCGCTATCGCGCTCAGGGTGTTGAGCTGCCGGCGGTAATGCCTGCCGGGCCGGATAACCCGATGGGGCATCACGCCATTCGTCTTGCGGCCTACGGCGGCGTGTATCTGCTACACGGCACCAACGCCGATTTTGGTATCGGCATGCGCGTCAGCTCAGGCTGTATTCGCCTGCGTGATAACGACATTAAGGCACTTTTCGATCAGGTTACGCCTGGCACGAAGGTAAACATTATCAATACGCCAATTAAAGCGTCGATTGAGCCAAACGGCGTTCATCTGGTGGAAGTTCATCAACCGCTGTCCGAGCATATTGATGACGACCCGCAGACCCTGCCAATTGTGCTTAACGCCGGGATGAAAGCCTTCAGCCAGAACCCTGCTACCGATAGCGAAGTGATGAAAAAAGTGATGGATGTGCGCTCCGGGATGCCGGTCGATGTCACCCGTCATCACGATGTTCCGCAGCAAAATATGTAGTTGAAAAGCAAAAGTAAAAGGCCCTGAGCGTATTCCGCTCAGGGCCTTTTTTATGGCAGTGGCATAAGCATTATGAGGGTTTTAACGCTTATTTGTAGATTACCGCAGTACCGTGGAGGGAGTTCGGACCGCTAACGGAAGTGATGCGGAAAGATTTCGCACCCATTTCATCGGCTTTCTGAGACAGTTCTTGTTCCAGAGACGCCAGGTTCGGGCCTGCAGATGCGGCAATGTTACCGACTTTGTGCTGATCTGCTGGAGTGGATTGCACTTCAACAGCGGCAAAGCTTGCAAATGACAGTGAGCTAAGGACTGCGGCGATAGCCAGGGTTTTTACGTTTTTCATAATTTTTACCTTGCAGATGAATTTTTGTAGGTCAGACGTTATTAACT
>NZ_JANEWH010000227.1:0-3907 GCF_028069715.1 Kluyvera sp. Awk 3
TACCATTATAGTTCATAAAACACCCAGCCAAGGGTGTATTTTCTACCACTAAAAATCATGTAGTTACTGAAAATTTCGGACATATTCGGACCAAATTCGGACATGCGGTAAACCTTCAACAACGCCCTTTTTTACCTCCTGACATCCATCAAATCCCTACTCTATGGTGCGTCATTTTTTGTGAAAAATACGAGGCGCATCACGCTTCCAAATAATTATTTATTCGCTCCTATACTTTCAGTCATCAGAATGGAGGTGATCTATGTGTGGCCGTTTTGCTCAGGCGAAAACCCGTGAAGAATACCTGGCGTATCTTGCAGAAGAAGCTGAGCGCAATATTCCTTATGACCCTCTTCCCATCGGTCGCTACAACGTCGCACCGGGTACCAGAGTCCTGCTGCTGAGCGAACGCGACAAACAGCTGTACCTTGATCCTGTTTTGTGGGGGTACGCTCCGGGATGGTGGGACAAGCCACCACTGATTAACGCCAGAAGAGAAACGGCAACCACCAGCCGTATGTTTAAGCACCTCTGGCACCATGGCCGCGCGATCGTCTTTGCTGATGGCTGGTTTGAATGGAAGCAGGAAGGCGACATGAAACAGCCCTACTTCATTCACCGGGCCGACGGGAAGCCAATTTTTATGGCAGCGATCGGCAGCACACCCTTCGAGCGCGGCGACACTCAGGAAGGCTTTCTGATTGTAACCATGGCTGCCGATGACAATCTGGCAGAGATTCACGAGCGGCGGCCGCTGGTATTGACGCCGGAAGCCGCTCGCGAATGGATGAGGCAGGATATCAGCGATAATGAGGTGCAGAGTATCGCTGATGACGGCTCAGTTACTGCCGGCCACTTTACATGGCATGCAGTATCGAAAGCCGTAGGCAATGTTAAAAATCAGGGGCAGGATCTGACAGCTCCCATTACCTGACGACAAGGAGATCGTTATATCGGGTTGTATACCGGGGAGATAACATGTTTCGCTTCATCTGCCATTGCTGCTGTATACCCTGCCCAGCAAAATACAGCGTTCCCCGCCCGCCTTTTACATTCAGCTGGTCCAGAACCTGCATCAGCGCGGCGCTGTTTTGCCGCGGCGCGTTATCATCAAACAGGTTCAGTTGTGCCACTCCCTGGCTAAAGAAATCGCCAAGCATCACCCCTGCTTTCTGATAGCGGTATCCTTCTTTCCATACGGCATCCAGGCAACGCGTAGCGGCACCGATAATGTCCCGGCTGTCCTGAGTGGGCGTCAGTAGTTTCACGGCAGAACTGTTGCCATAGTACGGCTCTTTCAATGCAAAGGGGCTGGTTTTAACAAACGCGGAAATAAAACGGCAAAACTGATGTTCGCGCCTGAGTTTCTCAGCCGCCCGGCTGGCGTAGCTGCAGATAGCCTGACGCATATCCTCATACTCAGTGATACGGTCACCAAAAGAACGCGAACAGATAATTTCCTGTTTCACCGGAGCGAATTCCTCCAGCCCGAGGCATGATTCACCACGGAGCTCTCTTACCGTTCTTTCCAGTACAACATTGAAGTGCTTCCTGATAAAACGGATATCAGTGTCGGCCAGCTGCAGTATCGTCTTTATCCCCATAGACTCCAGCTTTTTAGAAATCCGGCTCCCTATTCCCCAGACATCGTTCACTGGTAGCGCGGCCATCAGTTTTCGCTGTCGTTCCACATTCGACAAATCCACAACACCGCCCGTCTGGCGTTGCCACTTTTTGGCAGCATGGTTGGCCAGTTTGGCCAGCGTTTTGGTCTGGGCTATGCCAACACCGACCGTCAGATGCGTCCGTCGTAACACCGTTTCGCGTATCTCCCGACCAAAACCGGTAAGGTCACGACAGTTTCGGACTCCGGTCAAATCGCAAAAAGCCTCGTCGATAGAGTAAATCTCAACACGGGGTGATAATTCCTCCAGGGTCGTCATGACCCTGTTACTCATGTCCGCGTACAGCTCATAATTGCTGCTGAAGGCGATAACACCATGACGCCTGAAAATATCCTTCTGGCTGAAGTAGGGTTCCCCCATCCTCACAAATGGTTTTGCCTCTGCACTCCTTGCGATTACGCATCCGTCGTTATTAGACAGTACGACGACAGGCCGCCCTTCCAGGTCAGGACGGAAGACAGTTTCGCAGGAAGCGTAAAAGGAATTCACATCACAAAGCGCAAACATGGTCAATCAGCAGCCTTAATGATGAATGTCACGACACCAAAAATATTTAGCTGCTCTTCGCCATCAATCACAATCGGCTTGTATGCGCTGTTCATTGGGTTGAGCTGGATAGTTGGCCTGAGCTGCAGGCGTTTAACGGTAAACTCACCATCAACCGCTGCTATCACGATATTGCCATGCCCTGCAGTCAGCGAGCTGTCGACAACCAGCAAATCCCCCTCGCCTATACCGGCATCCACCATGGAATCACCGGCAGTTTTCACAAAATAAGTGGCGCTGGGATGCTTTACCAGCAACTCATTCAGATCTATCCGCTTTTCGACATAGTCCTGGGCAGGAGAAGGGAAACCGCATGGAACAAGGGTACTGTAGACAGGAAAGCACTGTACTGAACGGAGCTCTTTTAAAGTGAAAAACTGCATCATAATCACCACCAACAAACACTGACTATATATACAGTAGTTTTGAAAATGGCGCAGATCAACTCCTGATTTCTGGCTTTCCTGTAACCCGTTATGGGATGAAGATTTTTAGTTTTCCGGGGCAGCCGCTGGTAAACTGCGCGGCGGTTGCCAACGGCATGAACACCTGGCAATCAGCCGCAGCCCGCTCTTGCATACGGCGGGCTGCGGTATCTTACCGCTCTACTGCCGGAAATTTTTTATAGAGCATCGATACGCCAACGCCATAAAGGATCGCCACTTGCTGGCGGCTCTCGCCAGCGGCAATCATCTGCCCCATGCCTTCCCATTGCTCGTCCGTGAACTTTGGCCGGCGACCACCAACGCGCCCTTTCGCCCGAGCAACAGCCAGGCCTGCCAGCGTTCGCTCGCTGTTAAGATCTGACTCATACTGGGCCGCTGACAGGATATTGCGGAAATTGTAGCGGCCGCTGGCCGTTTTCAGATCCACACCATCGGTAATACTGCGGAAGTTGACACCCTGTTCCTGTAACTGCTGGAACATTAACAGCGCGTGCAGGACGTTACGCCCTATCCTGTCCAGCTTCCATACCACCAGCCCATCGCCGTTCTGCATTGTGTCGATCAGCTTTTTGAGAACTGGCCGGTTTGATTTCCTGCCGCTGGCGTGTTCTTCAAAAATCAGCTCACACCCTGCCGAGCCCAGCGCGAGACGCTGCAGCTCTGTGTCCCGATGGTTTGTTGATACGCGGGCATATCCATAAATCATTGGTATTTCTCCTATTGTGAAAACAGGAAAAACGGCGAAATATCGCCTGCCGGCGGGAGTTATAAAAAAGGTTCCTTTTCGGCTGGTATCGCCTACCTTTCCCGTTATCCAGGTTGATCAAGTGCGGTTTCGGGTGCGCCCGGTATCGCTTAATCCTGAATTCCCATCCATCTCACCTCAAGGCTGCTTTCGCTACTTCACACCTGTAGTTGTCTGTTTTTTTTTGATAAGATTACTACTCTTTATTGCGTATATTATGAAACTCATTTCAAGGTTAAAATGAACATATTCAAGGATACTGGAAAGACCCAGTCGTCGCTGTACCGACCTGACATCGATGGTTTGAGGGCTGTTGCTGTTCTATTGGTTCTTTTCTTTCATGCTGGATTTGATTTTTTTTCTGGCGGCTATGTTGGTGTAGATGTATTTTTTGTTATATCTGGCTATCTTATTACAGGAATACTTGCATCTTCAATTGAGAAAAACAAATACTCTTTCAAAACATTTATCTTGTCGAGGATAAC
>NZ_JANEWH010000228.1:0-3780 GCF_028069715.1 Kluyvera sp. Awk 3
GTTATGAAACTTTAATGTAAATTCGAGATACTTCCTTTCGCAGGCAATAAATTGAGAGGGAAATACTCTCGCATTGATGTCATCCTTTTCAGAAGCATCATAAAGACAGGTAGCCTGGATACGCTTCGATTTTTACTTGTTAAGGAGTAACACTGCCTTTATCGGCCCTTATTGTTTTGAGGATTATGTTATGAACTCGTCCTGGTCACGTAATGACAGCATAATTTTGGCTGAACAGAACCCCGGTATTTCTGAAGAAAAAATTTATAAGAAGGTGATATTACGAATTATCCCTCTTTTTATGATGTGTTATCTTTTTGCAAATCTCGACAGGGTGAACATCAGTTTTGCAAAATTGCAAATGCTGGAAAGTCTGAAGTTTACCGATACCGTCTATGCCCTGGGTGCCAGTATGTTTTTCTGGGGTTATTTTATCTTTGAAGTCCCCGCAAATATGATTCTGCACAAGATAGGGGCAAGGCGCTGGATCGCCCTGATATTATTTGTCTGGGGAGGACTCTCCGCATTAACGATGGCAATACAGCCTCTGTCAGTTCTCACCGGCATTCCGGGGACGACACTTTTTTATACTCTCCGCCTGCTGCTCGGCATTTGTGAAGCAGGGTTTTATCCGGGAGTGATCCTCTATCTGAATTACTGGTTCCCGTCCCATCTGATGAGTAAGGCCACCTCCGTATTTTTACTGGCATTACCCGTAGCATCCGTACTGGGCGGGCCGTTATCCGGCTTAATTATGCAATATTCACATCTGGCTTACGGACTGGAAGGATGGCAATGGATGATGTTGATAGAAGGGGTTCCCGCATCATTACTGGGTATTTTCACTTATTTCTGGCTCAGTAATGGTATTGATGATGCCGGCTGGCTGACAGAAACGGAAAAAAACATTCTCCATCATAATCTTGTCAGCGATAACACCCATAAACAACATTCTTTCAGCGTTGCCCTGAAAGACGTCCGCCTGTGGATCCTTTGCCTGATCATTTTGATGTACAACTCCGGATATTATGGAATGACATTCTGGTTGCCCTCTATTATCAGCTACAGCGGCGTGCAGAATGTCTGGACCATCGGCCTGATCACCGCGGTTCCCTATCTTTTTGGTGCCATAGCTATGGTCCTTATCCCCTGGCATTCCCGCAAAATGAATGAACGGCGACTCCATACAGCCCTTCCTCCGTTAATCGGTGGAGTATGCCTGATGCTGAGCGCATTCTGTATTGCCTGGAGCCTGACATTATCGATGTTCTTTATGACGCTGGCTGCAGTCGGCTTATTCGGTATGATGCCGGTCTTCTGGACACTTCCGGGAACGTTATTAAGTGGAGCAGCGGCGGCGGCTGGGATTGCCATGATTAATTCATTCGGTGCTCTCTCTGGATTTATGGGGTCATTTATAAGCGATGTGGCGAAAAATCTGACCGGTAACATTAATAATGGAACGTATCTACTGGGTTTATGCCTGTTGATATGTGGCGTCCTTTTTTTATTACTGCCGTCAAAAATATTTCATCAGGAAAAATAATGTTCATCACTCAATAAATGAGGTGAAAAATGAAAATTGTCGATATACAAACTCTGGTAGTCAATGCCGATCTCCGAAACTGGGTATTCGTGAAAGTTATTACGGATGTAGACGGGTTATATGGCTGGGGAGAAGGGACACTGGAATGGAAAACCCGGGCGGTCGTCAGTGCTGTGGACGATATTAAACCATTAATGATTGGGCAGGATCCCCGTGATATAGAACAGGCGTTTCGCCGGATGACGAAGTTTCATTTCTGGCAACCCGGGACTATCGCTATGACAGCGATCAGCGCCATTGAGCACGCGCTCTGGGATATTCTGGGCAAAAGTGTGGGGCTTCCGGTATGGCGTTTACTGGGTGGTAAGACACACAATGTTATCAAAGCCTATACCCACCTGGGCCAGGGTAATGCCAAAGCGATCTACGAAACCTTTAATAAAAATGCGTTTGTTGATAAGGCCCTTGAAGTGGTGGATATGGGATACCAGGCGATGAAAATTCTGTTTGTTCCCTATTGCCACTATACCTCGGCGTCCTCAGAAATCAGTATGGTTGAAGAGACGATTGGTGCCGTCCGGCAGGCGGTGGGGAACGATATCGATATTATGGTGGATTTCCATGGTCGACCTGCCTCAACGTCCCTTGCCGTCCAGTACATAAAGGCGCTGGAGCCATCGAATCCATTGTTTGTGGAAGAGCCTATTCAGCCAGGCGATCCTGCTGCCATGCGGGATGTGATGATGAAGGTCAGTTGCCCGGTTGCAACGGGTGAACGGTTGATCCAGTACAAAGAGTTTGAGCAACTGTTCCTGCACCGGGCAGTCAATATTATCCAGCCAGATTTAAGCCACTGTGGCGGGCTGTGGATGGCGAAGAAAATTGCGGCCGCAGCGGAAGGGGCCTATTGCGGCGTAGCGCCTCATAACCCGGCAGGCCCGATTGCTGGCGCCGTGGCACTGCACTTTGATGTCTCCACACCAAACTTCGTGATTCAGGAAGAGATGATTGGAGCCGTACCGTGGTTCCATGATGTGGTGGACACGCCGATACGGATGGTGGATGGCTGCTGGCAGATCCCGGAAAAACCCGGCCTGGGCGTTGAGGTGAACGAAGCAGAAGCGCGCCGACATCCTTATCAGCCGGAGCCACAAAGTGGTGCTGAGGCACAACTGCCCGAAGGCACAATTGTTAACTGGTAGGTAACCTGCAACCGGAGACCTCCAGCAGGGGTCTCCTGCAATATAGGAGATTTATTCCATGAGCGTCTCTTGTCTTAGCGGTATTATTCCCCCTGTTCCGACCTGTTTTACGGCAGAGGGAAAATTTGATCGTGAAAACCAGTCCAGGTTGATTGATTTCTTAATCGAGAGTGATGTGGATGGGTTATTTTTTTTAGGCAGTGCGGGTGAATTTGCGGCGATGTCAGAAAAGCAGCGCAAAGAGGTGGCGGAGTTTTGTGTTCGCCATGTCAATGGACGAAAACCGGTGCTGATCGGAACCGGGTATACCGGCACCGCTCCGGCTATTGGGCTGAGCCTGCACGCACAGGAATCCGGTGCTGATTATGTTGTTGTTATTAATCCTTTTTATCATTTACTGAGTGATGCTGCATTATTCTCTCATTATCAGTTAATCAGTAGTGAACTCCACATACCTGTTCTGATTTATAATTTCCCGGCACTCACCGGACAGTCTGTACCTGTTTCGGTGATAACCCGGCTTGCCTGCGAATGCCCTACTATTGTAGGCCTCAAAGACACTGTGAATGCGATGACTCATATTCGGGAAACCTTATGTTCAGTTAAACCACTACGTCACGATTTCGCCGTGTTCGCAGGATATGACGAAAATTTGCTTGGAACTCTGATTCTGGGCGGTGACGGGGCTATCGCTGCCAGTGCTAATTTTGCCCCACAACTGATGTGCGGGATTTTTCGTGCATGGCAGAGAGGCGATTATGCTCATGCTATTAGCTTACATCAGCAGATAACGAATCTGGCCGGTCTTTATGAAGCTCATCTACCTTTTCATGCTGCGCTTAAATTTGCGATATCTCAGATGGCTATCAATATACCGATACATGTACTACCTCCAGCAGAAGTTCTGGAAAAACGCCATAAGGAGATGGTTCTGTTAATTCTAAAAGCACTGTCCGCGAATGGGTAAACATTATCTACCGGTTCAAAATAACATTTTTATATGGAATTTTTATTCGCTGCGCAGGTATAAAA
>NZ_JANEWH010000229.1:0-3772 GCF_028069715.1 Kluyvera sp. Awk 3
GACCTATTGAGATAAAATCCTATCATTGCGTCGGACTTATCTGGGAACAATACTGGATGGAATTTATTCCTACCACTCTGATGCCCATTCCAATATTACAACCAGGAATAATTTATAACGGTGATGTTTATAATAAAGAAATGAATGAAGTTGCCACTTTGATTACCAGCCCCGACCCATTAAAAAACAATCTGGCCGTCGCCTACCTCACCAAAATTATTTATCAATGGATTTGCCTCATTGCCGAAAATGGCAAGAAAGACCGCCAACTTCTCAAGCTGGAAAAGCTGATCGCCCTGCTGCATGCTAATCCACAGAAGCGCTGGAGCGTCGCCGATATGGCTAACGTGATGCAGTGCAGTGAACCCTGGCTACGCCGTCTGTTTGTGCGCTATACCGGCAAAACGCCGAAGGAATATTATCTGGATGCGCAGCTTGAACTGGCGCTGTCACTGCTTAAGCAAGAAGGGAATACGGTGGGTAAGGTCGCGGGAATGCTGAACTTTTTTGACTCATTTCATTTTAGCAAGGCGTTTAAGCATAAGTTTGGTTACGCGCCTTCGACGATACGGAAAATCGACAGCCCGCAGCCAAAAACTGCGGGCTCGCCTGATTAGCGCAACTCTGGCCAATAGTCTTTGTTGGCCTCAATTAAATCATCCAGAATTGCCTTCGCCACCGAGGCGCTCGGCACGGTTTTCGACAGCGTTATCGCCTGCCACAACTTCTGGTATGAGCGCTGCTCCCAGGCATCCACCACCAGTTTTTCCACCATCACCTGCTGGCTCATCATCCCTTTCTGGAAGTGCGGAATATCGCCCACCGTCAGGGGCTCCGGACCGTTGTGGCCCACCAGACAGGGGATTTCCACCATCGCATCGGCGTCAAAGTTATGAATCGCACCGTTGTTAGGGACAATCAGCAGCATCCGCTCCTGGGTGTTGAAGGCGATGGCCGTGGCCAGATCAACGATGTAAGAAGCATGTTCGTCAATCTCTAAATCGCCCGCGGAGGCGTTGCCGGCGTCGATAATCGCCCGGCAGGCGCTGAACACGTTTTTCTCGCGGTGATCCATCACTTCATTCGCGCGGGTACGTTCCGGGTTGGAGTGCGCCACCACGTAGTCCGGGAACAGATAGTATTTCAGGTAGGTGTTCGGCATGGTGTCCGGATCCAGCGCCTGTACATCTTTTGCCTTCGCAAAGGTATCGTTCCAGCTGGCTTCGGTATGTGGATCGTTTGATGGTGGAACATAGCCGTATTTAGCGACATGTTCGCGTAATTTAGGCATCAAATCATTGCCTTCTAAATCCTCAATCGATGTCCACCAGCCAAAGTGATTCAGACCATAGTAGCGAACGCGCATCTGTTTACGATCCTGAAGGCCGACAATCTGTGCCATTCGTCCTTCAATACCGATAGGCATATCGCAGATATTGAGGATTTTAGCGTTCGGGCGCAGACGGTTCGTCGCTTCCGCCACAATCGCCGCCGGGTTGGAGTAGTTCAGCATCCAGGCGTTCGGCGAGTATTTTTCCATATAATCCACCAGCTCCAGCACGCCGCCGATGGAACGCATGCCGTAGGCAATCCCGCCCGGACCGCAGGTTTCCTGGCCCAGCACGCCGTGGCGCAGCGGAATTTTTTCGTCTTTTTCACGCATTGGGTATTTACCCACGCGGATATGCGCCATCACAAAATCGACATCGGTAAAAGCCGTTTCCGGGTCTGTGGTGTAGCTGAATTCGATATCCGGCGCCTGTTCCTTGAGAACAATTTTGCACGCCTCAGCGATCACTTCCTGGCGAGCGCTGTCGTTGTCATAAAACTTCACTGAGCGGAGTGGAAAACGATCCTGATTCGCCAGCAACATCAGGACGATACCGGGTGTAAATGTGCTGCCGCCGCCTGCGATAACAACTGAGAATTTTTTCATGATACTGCCTCTGTCAGAGTGGATTGTTCGGTCGGAGAAGATGCTTTCATTAACATTTCAAGCTGATCGCGCACCTGGGGAACGTGCAGGCCAACGATGACCTGAATCGCGTTGCCGTGACGCACAACACCGTGTGCCCCCAGCGCTTTAAAGACGTCATCCGTTTGCGTTTTCGCCATGTCCTTCAGCCCAATACGCAGTCGGGTTGCACAGTTGTTGATGCTTTCGATATTGGCTGCGCCGCCCAGTGCCTGCAGGAAACCGGCGGCCTGGCCCAACTTAACGTCAGAGGTGGCGCTGGTTTTACCGCGTGCGGCCTGATAGTCGGCTTTGCTGTAGAGCTTAATTTCGCTGTCTTCGCGGCCCGGTGTTTTGAGGTTGAAACGCAGGATGAGCGTCCGGAAGACCAGGAAGTAGAGCGCAGTGAAGCAGAGCCCAATGCCTATCTGGATAAACATCATCGAGGCATGGTTATGGAACATCGGGATCCAGTTCTGCGGCAGGAATTGGTCCAGCAGACCGCCGCCCATATTCCCCACCACGCCGCACATGTACATCACCGTCGCCATCGTCGCGGCCAGAACGGCGTGAATGGCAAACAGCAGAGGAGAGATAAACAGGAACGTAAATTCCAGCGGTTCAGTGATGCCCACCAGTACCGCCGTCAGCGTTGCCGGGATCAGCAGACCCGCCACTTTCATCCGGTTTTCAGGCGCGGTTGTGAAGTACATGGCCAGCGCAATCCCCACGGAACCAAACACTTTGGAGTTACCGTGCAGCGCGAATCCACCTTCAGGGAACAGCGCTTTCAGCGGTTCAGTGCTTTGGCTGAAGGCCTGCAGATGCTCCGCCCAGTAGACCTGGATACCGCCTTCAACAACGGCGGGCCCAAAAATAAATGGCCCATAGACAAA
This sequence comes from Kluyvera sp. Awk 3, assembly GCF_028069715.1. NCBI lineage: Bacteria > Pseudomonadati > Pseudomonadota > Gammaproteobacteria > Enterobacterales > Enterobacteriaceae > Kluyvera > Kluyvera sp. Awk 3. The sequence continues at coordinate 2,851 of NZ_JANEWH010000229.1, forward strand.
GTGATGGAGCCCGGTTGGGATAAGAATGCGTTCAAGGAAGGTGTACACCCAAACGCCCAGCGCTCCCGCGCTACGCAAGAAGGCTTGTAGCGACTCAATCCCCATCTGAACTTTTGGCCAGCCGAGCAACGTCAGCCAGGCGCAGGGAATCATCACCAGGAAAGTGACGATCACCACAAATGACGAGCCCTGGAAGATGCCGAGAAACACCGGGAGAGGTTTGTCGAAATAGCGGTTATGGAGCGCGGTGACGATACCGGAAATCACGATCGCACCGATAATGCTGGTATCGAGCGTTTTGATGCCGGCAATCATGGTCAGGCCGCTGCCCGCTGTCGGATCAAGGGAGAAATCGACGCCGAAGAAGTGGCCCCAGGTCATTCCCATGGCGTTAATAAAGTAGTTCCACGTCAGAAAACTCACCAGCACCGCCAGGCAAGCTCGACCTTGCGCTTGTTTTGCCAGGCCAATGGGCAGGCCGACGGCAAAAATCAGGGGCATATTACGAAAGACCGTCCAGCCACCTTCTTCAATAATATGAACAATTTGAGAAAATAAATTATCAGGAGCAGTAAGCGCTTCACCGACAAACATCGGGTTGCGTAACATGATGGCGATACCCACCACAATCCCGGCAAAAGGAAACAGCAATACCGGGGTAAACATGGCGCCGCCAAAGCGTTGTATTTGACTGAGCATTGAGCAATCCTCATTTAACAACTCGTAGGGTAAGTGGCCTTGTTATGTTCATCTTCGGCCTGCTACGAGAATAAGAATTCGCCCTGCGGACAACATTCAGCCGGGTTGTGATTCGTGATCGCTTTCATGGTTTTAATTGGAGCAATGTTGTCTACTTTTTTGATAATTAATAGACATCTTCAGTCGCGCTATTTTTGATTTTTAGGCTGTAGCAGCCTAATTA